>NZ_JBFULV010000052.1:0-48003 GCF_054049715.1 Rhizobacter sp. P5_C2
GGAACCCGGTGTCATCGATGATCCACCAGCCGCCTTGGCTGAAGTCCATCTGCGGCACCACCCATTGGCAGACCCGGCGCAGCATCTCTCGATCGGACCATTCAGCCTTGGCCACGAAGTGATGCAGCGCTTGATGCCGAGCGCTCGCATGCACGGGATCCACCCGCGCGGCCATCGGCTCCACGCTCTTGCGCGACAGCGGCAGCATCAGCCCCGTGCAATACCCCTTGAGCCCCGCATGGCGGTCCGAATGCCCCAGACCTTGCGCCAGGTGCTCCATGTACTCGTCAAACCGTTCGCTCGCACCCATCGTTCCTCATCTGAAGAATGAAGAGGTACGTATCGTGCCACGATTTTAGTGACACAGTAAGACTAGTACCGAAGCTTTTCGACGACACGCCCGTGGTTCACGAAAGTGATCTCTTCATAGAAGTCGTTCAGATAGCTGACCGTCATCGCCCCAGCCGCGTGCTCCATCTGCCGGAGGAATGCGCTTCCGATTTGCTCTCGCCACGACCAGAGGCGCACATTCCACTTGCGACGCAGGGCTCGTGCGATGCCATCTGTGAAGCTTGTTCCAAATTCCGAGACTGCGGAGTCACCAGTGGCAATGACAAGCACCTGCGGCGGCTCGTGGTCGAGAAGGGCGTGGGCAATCTTCAGGTGCAAGATCTCATCGACGCCTTGCTCTTTGCTTCCCCCATCGACTGTATCCACACGGCGTAGCAGGTCGGTGCTGTAGCCTGCCTCACGCGAGTAGTGCCAGAGATCGTCGTTTCCCGGTGGGACTGAACCTGCCAACACACGTGTGACAGGCGAGTAGCCACGCTCAATCAACTCGAAAAAATTCTTGTAGTAGACGCGTACTTGCGCGCGATCAACTGTTGGTTCACTGGTTTGCGCGGCACGTCGGGCCCCTTGAAAGATGTTGGAGTTGTCAACGAAGATGTGCGCGTTCATCAACTTTCCCTCCGCGGCAACGACCCATGGACGCATGACATGGTGAGGCATTGATACTCCACATGACGCTCGACGACATCATCAAGCTTATCGGTGCTCCCGAATCAGCGACGCTGGAGTTCAAAGGCGCGCCGTCTCTGGCGAGAACGGGCAGCGCCCCGCAAGAGATGGTCAAAGACATCAGTGGCATGGCCAACGGCGCCGGTGGCCGCATCATTTATGGTTTGGCGGAGCGCAAGGACAACGGTCGGGTGTATGCCGATCGAGTCGATCCGGTGTCTGATCCAACAATTTCGGTTGACTGGATGATGCAGGTGGTCGCGGCCAATACGGCGCCCCCGCTCGGCTCGTACTCAGTACGCGACGTGCCGGTAGACGGTGGCCGGGTACTGGTAGTCGACATCTCGGCTGGCGATACGGCACATCAGAACAGCTTCGATCACAAGTACTACCAGCGGATCGGCACTCAGACGAAGCCGATGGTGGATTTCCAGATTCGTGACGTCATGAACCGCCGAACGGCACCGGTCATCGCACTTCACATGCGTCGGCAAGTTCTCAGCATGGCCATGGAACACCAAGTTTTCTACTACGAAATCGAGCTGGAGAACGTTGGTGTGAAATCCCTCGATGGCTGGATCTTGGATGTCGACTATCCCAAAGCATCAGTAGACGCGGCGAGGGCGACCACCCTTCCCACCGGCGCTTCGCTGATCAACCGCATTGAGGAGAACGGCAAGGAGTGGTCACGCTATCGATTCCTCGCATCGTCGGACGAGCTTCGCATGCGCGGCTTGAGCGTGATTCATCCGCAGCAAGCCGTCAGTCTCGGAGCGACCGTTGGACTTGGGCAAATCAAACTCGCCATGGATCGCCATATTTACCGACAACTGGAGCCATACCAAATTCCGATCCGATGGTGCCTCTTCATGCCTGACTCCAAGCCGTTGCAGGGAGAGCTCTCATTTTCGGAGTGGGCCGGCTTTTAGTTCAGCTTGGATTCACATACAAAAGCAGCGGAAAAGCTCACAAGGATGGAGGCGTTGCCCTGTTGTCAGCGCGGACCCCCCTAGACTCCGTCGCCATGCACGACCACTCCACCTCTATCCGACAAAGTCGCCGGCTGGCCATCGCCTGGTGCTGCACCGCGCTGGCAGGATGTGCCGCCACCGGCCCGGCGTTCCAGCGGGCCCCCGCGCCGCACGGCGACCAGGCCCTCGTCTACATCTATCGGCCCCAGGGCGGGCCGCTGTCGCTCTCGATGCGGGACGCGTACTTCTACGTCGACGGACAGAACGTCGGCGACCTCAGCTCGCAGGGCTACACGCGCTTCTACGTCCCTGCGGGCGAGCATGAGCTGGAGCAGAAATGGCCCTTGGACGTCGTGGGGCTGTTCGGGCGGCCGCTGCGGATGAAGCTCACCTGGGGAGCGCAGCAGACCTACTACCTCCGCTTCATCGTCGAGGAACCGCGTCCCGGCAACTACCCGGTGATCTTGACCACGCGCTACGTGCTGTCGCAACCGTCGCCGCAATCGGCGATGAACGAGATCCAGGCCATGAAGTACCAGCAGCCTCGCATCGAGAACCCGCAGGCCGCTTCGCAGCCGACGCGTTGACGACTCGGCGACCTGTGCTCAGGCCTCGGCGGCCTCGTCGGCCGGCACCAATCCGGCGAACAACGGATCGTGCCGCGAGCGCGGCCGGTACGCGCCCACCCGCTTCGCGATCTCGGCGATGTGCGCCGGCGTCGTGCCGCAGCAGCCGCCGGCGATGTTCAGGAAGCCGGCGCGCGCGAACTCCTCGACCAGGCTGCCGGTGATCTCCGGCGTCTCGTCGAAGCCGGTGTCGCTCATCGGGTTGGGCAGGCCGGCATTCGGGTAGCAGCTGATGAAGGTGTCGCCCGCCACCTTCGCCAGTTCCTCGATGTACGGCCGCATCAGCGTCGCGCCGAGCGCGCAGTTCAACCCGATCGCGATCGGCCTGGCGTGGCGCACGCTGTGCCAGAACGCGCTGACCGTCTGCCCCGACAGGATGCGCCCCGACGCGTCGGTCACCGTGCCGGAGATGATCACCGGCAGCCGCTCGCCGGTGTCTTCCATCAGCTCGTCGAGCGCGAAGATCGCGGCTTTGGCGTTCAGCGTGTCGAAGATCGTCTCGACCAGGAACAGGTCGCAGCCGCCTTCCAGCAGCCCCGCCGCCTGCTCGTAGTAGGCCTCGCGCAATTCGTCGAAGCTGACGTTGCGCGCGGCCGGGTCGTTCACGTCGGGGCTGATGCTCGCGGTGCGCGGCGTCGGGCCGAGCGCGCCGGCCACGAAGCGCGGCTTGTCGGGCGTGCTGTACTTGTCGCAGGCCTCGCGCGCCAGCCGCGCGCCCACCACGTTCATCTCGCGCGCCACCGCGCCCAGGCCGTAGTCGTCCTGCGCGACGCTGGTCGCCCCGAAGGTGTTGGTCTCGATCAGGTCGGCACCGGCCGCCAGGTACTGCTCATGGATCTCGCGGATCACGTCGGGCCGCGTGAACTGCAGCAGCTCGTTGTTGCCCTTCAGGTCCTTCGGGTGGTCGGCGAAGCGCTCGCCGCGGTAGTCGGCCTCGCCGAGCTTGTAGCGCTGGATCATCGTGCCCATCGCGCCATCGAGCACCGCGATGCGTTGCGACAGGATCTGCGGCAGGGCCGCACCACGGGTGTAGACAGGAGCGTTCATCGGGCGATTGTAGGAAACCTCCGCGGGCCGCACCCGCGGCAGGGTCGACGAATCAGCGGATCGTGATCAGAGCGCAGCCGACGAGATCGTGTCGCTGAACAGCGAGGCCCGGAAGTCGATCGGCGCCGGCCCTTCGTCGTTCATCGCCCACAGCGCCAGCGCCTTGGCCGACATCGGCTTCGCGAACAGGAAGCCCTGCAGCTCGTTGCAGCCGAGCGAACGCAGGATGTCCTGCTGCTGCTCGGTCTCGACGCCTTCGGCCACCACCTTCAGCCCGAGCGCCTGCGCGAGCTTGACGACCGCGTCGACGATCGCGCGCGCATCGGGGCTGCTCTCCAGGTCGAGCACGAAGCTGCGGTCGATCTTCAGCTCCTCCGACGGCAGCTTGCGCAGGTAGCTCAGGCTCGAGTAGCCGGTGCCGAAGTCGTCGATCGACAAATGCACGCCGAGCGCCGACAGCTCCTCCAGCACCTGCAGGTTGGCGCGCGTGTCGTCCATCGCGGCCGATTCGGTGATCTCGCAGGTCAGCAGCGAGGGCTCGATGCGGTGCGCGCGCAGCGCCGCCTCGATGCGCTTGGGCAGGTCGGGCTGGCGCAGCTGGTGCACCGACAGGTTGATCGCGACGCGCATGCGCAGGCCCTGGTCGCGCCACAGGCGGATCTGCCGGCAGGCGTCCTCGATCAGCCAGTTGCCGAGCGCGTTGATCAGCCCGAAGCGCTCGGCCAGCGGGATGAAGACGGCCGGGCTCACCATGCCGCGCTGCGGGTGGTGCCAGCGCATCAGCGCCTCGGCCCCGGTGATCTGGCCGCTGGGGGCGTGGATCTTCGGCTGGTAGTACAGCTCCAGCTCGCCGTGCTCGATCGCGCGGCGCAGGTCGTGCAGCAGTTCGACCTGGTCGCGCGCGCCGGCCACCATGTGCGGCTCGAAGAAGCAGTGCGCCGCGCCGCCGGTCCGCTTGACGGCATTCATCGCGGCCGCCGCATGCGGCACCAGCTTCGACAGCGCGCCGTCGTCGGGGTAGATCGCGATGCCGATCGAGCAGCTCAGCGGCACCTCGTGCCCGTCGAAGCGGCACGGCTCGTTCAGCGCCGCCATCACGCGCGACGCGAGCCGCCCGGCCACGTCCTTGTCGGGCGCGCCTTCGAGCAGCACCAGGAATTCGTCGCCACCGGCGCGCGAGACCATGTCGCGCTCACCGGCCAGCCGGGTCACGCGCTCGGCGACCTCGCGCAGCACCGAATCGCCGCTCGCCTGGCCGAAGGATTCATTGATGGCCTTCAGCCCGTCGAGGTTGCAGAACAGCAGCGCGAGCCGGTGCCCGTGGCGGTCGGCGCGCAGCACCGCGCGCTGCAGCCGCTCGTCGAACATCGCGCGGTTCGGCAGGCCGGTCAGCCGGTCGGTGTAGGCCGCCACCTGCAGGTCTTCGCGGGCGCGCCGCAGCATCGAGCGGAAACGCGCCTCGAGGATCGAGGTCAGCAGCAGCACCGCCAGCAGGATCGGCACGCCGACCACGGCCAGCGCGGTGACGGTGGCGAGGCTCACCTCGTCGGCGGTCGGCGACAGCGCCAGCATCGGCACCTGCGCGCCCATCACGACCGCGGCATTGCCGACGGCCATCGCCGTGCCCAGCACCACCGAGACGATGGCGCGCCAGCGGAAGCCGACCGGCGCGATACGCCGGCGCCAGGCCATCAACCCCAGCCCGCTGCCGCCGATCGCGCAGGCAGCCAGCCAGCCGGGCACCAGGATGCGCCAGTCCCATTCGACATGCGGTTGCAGGCGCAGCGCGAACAGCGCGACGACGGAGGTCGCGCACAGCGCGCTGCCGATCGTCAGCGCGGCGAGCAATCCGTCACGCACATGCAGGCCGGCGCGGCTGCCGAGCGTGCAGGCCAGCAGCGAACCGGCATAGGCCACCGCCAGCGAGCCGAACACGATCCAGCCGCTATAGCCCATCGGGAACGGCAGCGGGCCCGACGCCATCACGATGAAATGCAGCGCCCAGGTGCCGACCGCCAGCGCCAGTGCCGAGCCGGACAGCGCGCGCAGCGAGGTCGCGCGGTGGCTGGACGCCACACCGCGGGCCAGGTCGAGCGCGACGTACGCGGCAAAGACGGCCATGCCGAAGGAAGCCGCCCACAGCTCAGGCCGGAACCTCCAAGGAATGAATGCCTCGTCCATCGAACTCGCCGCTCCAGGTCGTTCGGTCGTTATCGGCCGGGACGACGCGGGCTTGAGGCGCGCGCGGACGATTCGGCGTCAATGCATGAAGCCGATCCCGCGGCGATGCCGCACCTCGGGTTTCACGCGGTGTTCGGATTCAAGCTGGGACAGGAATTCGGCCGGAGTGAACGCTTCCCCCAGCACGTCGATCTGGCGCCGCACCGCGGCGAAATCGCCGGGCGCGAGCAGGTCGAGCAAGGCCAGCCGGCCGCGCTGCTCGTCGTCGAGCAGCGCCGCGTCGCCGCCCAGCGCCTCGGCGACGAACATGCGCTCGCGCTGCGCGGCGGTCAGCGGCAGGAACCGGATCTTGAAGGTGAAGCGGCGCAGCGCCGCCTCGTCGAGGTCGTCGAACAGGTTGGTGGTGCAGATGAAGACGCCGCCGAAGCGCTCCATGCCCTGCAGCATCTCGTTGACCTCGCTGACCTCGTAGTTGCGCTCGGCCATGCGGCGGCTGCGCAGGAAGCTGTCGGCCTCGTCGAGCAGCAGCACCGCCTGCTCGGACTGGGCCTCGTCGAACATGCGCGCCATGTTCTGCTCGGTCTCGCCGACGAACTTGCTGACGATGTCGGAGGCCTGGCGGATCAGCAGCGGGCGCTGCAGCTGCTGCGCGATGTGCTCGGCCAGGGCGGTCTTGCCGGTGCCCGGCGGCCCATGGAAGCACAGCGTGCCGTGGCCCTTGCGGCGCAGCGCCTCGATGATGCGGACCAGCTCGAAGCGTGATTCGGTGTTGACGAGGCCGAGGTCGTAGGTGGTGACCACGTGGCGCGCGCCGCGGCCGGCGATGCCGTTGCCGAGCGCCTTGTCGGCATGCCCGAGCTGGCGCTCGATCAGCGCCTCGATCGCCGGGCCGGCGTCGTCTTCGGCGGCGAGCCGCGCGAACTTCACCGCGGTGCGCACCTGCGCCGGCGTCAGCCCGCGCCGCTCGGCCAGCCGCGCGGCGAAGCCCTCGGACACCGCCACGTCGACCAGCGCGCGCGTCACCAGCGCCTCGCGCGCGCCGGGCGGCGGCGATTTCAGCTCAAGGTGGTACTGGAAGCGGCGGCGGAATGCCGGGTCGATCTGCTCGATGCGGTTGGTGACCCAGATCACCGGCACCGGGTTGGTCTCGAGGATCTGGTTGACCCAGGCCTTGCCGCTGACGCTGCCCGAGACGACGCCGTCGCCGGTGTCCATGCGCGCCATCAGCTGGGCGGCATCGGTGGAGATCGGCGGGAACACGTCCTCGACCTCGTCGAACAGCAGCGCGACGAGGTTGCCGCCCTTCAGGAACACCTGGCTGATCTGCAGCGAGCGGTAGCGGTCGCGGCCGGACAGCGAATTGCCGTCGCGGTCGGCGTACTCCACCTCGTACAGCTCCAGGCCGGCGGCCTGCGCCGCCACCTTCGCGAGCTCGGTCTTGCCGGTGCCGGGCGGGCCGTACAGCAGCACGTTGACGCCGGCCGCCTTGCGCGCGACCGCATTGCGCAGCAGCGCGGTCAGCACGCGCTGGTCGTCGCCGACGTAATGGAAATCGCCGGGCTGCAGCTCGCTGCGCGTGGCCGGCCGGGTGAACACCGCCATCAGGTCGGACGGGCCGGCGTAATGGCGCATCAGCACCGGCGGCAGCTGCTCGCTGACCTTCATCAGGTCGGCCAGGTCGGTGATGTTGTGCTCGGAGATCAGGTTCTCGACCATGCCGATGCGCTCGAGGCGCGAGCCGGCCCGCAGCGCCTCGGCGACGTCCTGCTCGTTGACGCCGGCCACCGCGGCGATCGCGGCATAGGCCTCCTGCGCGTTCGACACCTTGAACTCGACCAGCAGCCCGCGCAGGTCGCGCTGGTAGCGGGCGAGCGTGCCGTACAGCAGCAGCGCGCGCTCGGCCGGGTTCAGCTGCAGCAGGCCGGCCAGCGCGTCGATGTTCTTCTCGACCAGCGTCGATTCCTTCTTCAGGCTGCGGTCGAGCCAGTCGGCGGTGGCGCCGAGCACCGCGAGCAGGTCCTTCGGCGCGTCCTTGATGTATTCGTCGACGTAGAAGAACAGCGTGCCTTCTTCATACGGGCCGCGCCAGGCGCCGTGACGCGCCATGAAGGCCTCGTCGGCCAGCGCCTCGTGGCCACGCCAGTGCTCGTTGCCCTTGCAGCGGGTCTTCAGGAAATCGCGCAGCCGCCCCAGCACGCTGGCCGGCCACACCAGGTGGCGCCCAGTCAGCGACAGCAGGCTGTTCCAGTCGCGGCGCAGGTTGAAGCGCCCGGCGTGCCGCACGGTGAGCGTCAGCACGAACTGCGAGCACATGCGGTCGAGCACCGGCGCCTCTTTCAGGCCGGGCGACAGCAGCATGCGGGCCTCGAGCTGGCGGGTTGCCATGGATCCTCCTCGGTGCGGGCGATCTTGGCGCAGCCCGCGCCGGGGGGCAAGCCCCATCGGCCGGGGGAGGTGCCCGGCTTTACAAAACTGTCAGCGAACGGTCTTAATGGAGGACCAGCGGGTGCTGCATCAGCGGCGAGAAGCGCTCGAGGTAGTCGTCCATCTCCTCCTCGGTGGGCGAGCTTTCGATCAAGGCCTCGACGCCCTGCTTGAAGCTTTCGGCGAGCGCCCCTTCGATGAAGATCTCCTTGCGGGCGAACTTGTCGACGATCTCGTAGCCGCCGCGCATCAGCGATTCCTCGCGCACGGCGCTGGCGCCCTGGGTGGTGTCGAACTGCACCACGACGAAGTTCTCGGAGTTGTAGAGCATGTGCATGGAAAGCTCTCCTTCAGGGGCAGGTGGTGGGGCGTGGCTGGTTTTCAAGTCGCGCCCCCATGCGGGTCAGGAGGCGATTTGCATCTCTTGCAGGATCAGGTCGAGCACGTCGTTCGACCCGTCGCTGCTTTGCCGGTAGCGCACCGGCAGGAAATGGCGCGCCGGGTCGAGCCAGACCTCGATGCGCGTGTCATGCGGCTTGCGCGGCTCGCGCGTGAAGCGCCAGGCGGGCGTCGCCTGGTCCTGCAGGTTCACGCTCTGCAGGCCTTGCGAAACGAAGTGCCAGACCTCGCCCTCGCCCTTGGCGCCGGCCACGAAGAACGACAGCCGCTCGCCGGCCGCCGGCGGCGCGCTGCGCGCGTTCAGCACCGCACCGAGCTGGATCATCCAGCTGAGGCGGTCTTGCGCGCCGGCGACCAGTGGGTACTCGGTGCCCGGGCCGGAGAACGTGATCTTGCCGGCCTCGCGCTGGAAATTGGCCGCCTGCAGCGACTTGCCGCGGCGCTCGTCGGTGAAGCGCAGCGGCGCGATGCCGGCCTTGTCGACGCGCCCCTGGCTGGCCCAGGTGAAGACGCGGAAGCCGGCGACGCTGCCTTCGAGCCGTGCCTGGTACTGGCCCTGGCCGCCGAGGTTCTGCCACTGCAGCTCGCTGCGCCCGCTGAAGCCGCTGCGGCGCAGGTCGAAGCGCAGCACGGCCGATGGCGGCAGGCGGGTCGGGTAGACCGGCGCGACCTCGGCGTCGTTCGGCGCAGCCGGTGCGGACGCGGCAGAGGCCGCGGCCAGCAGCGTCGGCGCGTCAGATGAGGGGGGCCTGGGTTCGGTCCTGAGGGGGGCCTCGCGGCGCGGCGCGGCCGGTGACGGCGCGATGACCGCGGCAACCGCTGCCGCAACCGGTACCGCCTCTACCGTGCGCACCTGCATCGCCGACACCACCAGGTCGGAGCGCCCGGCCGACGCGCCACCTGCGACGCCCTGCCACGCGGCGGCATGCATCAGCAGCACGAGGGACAGGGCGGTGAGCGGCGGCAGGATTCGCAAGGGGGCGGGGCGACGGGACGTCAAGTTGGGGGATGGGAGGCAGGTGGGGATCGTTCAGGCATCGACAATACGGCAAACCGCATACCTTCCCCGATCCTACGGACACCCGATGAAACTCGCCACCTACAAGGACGGCTCGCGCGACGGCCAGCTGGTCGTCGTCTCGCGCGACCTGAGCACCGCCCACTACGCCACCGGCATCGCCACCCGGCTGCAGCAGGTGCTGGACGACTGGAACTTCCTGTCGCCGCAGCTCGAAGACCTGTTCGTCACGCTGAACCACGGCAAGGCGCGCCATGCCTTCGCGTTCGATCCGAAGCAGTGCGCCGCGCCGCTGCCGCGCGCCTACCAGTGGGCCGACGGCTCGGCCTTCATCAACCACGTCGAGCTGGTGCGCAAGGCGCGCAACGCCGAGGTGCCGGAGAGCTTCTACACCGACCCGCTGATGTACCAGGGCGGCAGCGACGACTTCATCGGCGCCTGCGACGACATCGTCGTGCCGAGCGAGAAAATGGGCATCGACTTCGAGGCCGAGATCGCGGTCGTCACCGGCGACGTCGCGATGGGCACCCCGCCCGAGCAGGCGCTGGAGGGCGTGCGGCTGCTGATGCTGGCCAACGACGTGTCGCTGCGCCACCTGATCCCGGCCGAGCTGGCCAAGGGCTTCGGCTTCTTCCAGAGCAAGCCGGCCACCGCGTTCAGCCCGGTCGCGGTGACGCCCGACGAGCTGGGCGGCGCGTGGAAGGGTGGCCGCGTGCACCTGCCGCTGCAGAGCACCTGGAACGGCAAGAAGGTCGGGCTGTGCGATGCCGGCGAGGAAATGACCTTCCACTTCGGCCAGTTGATCGCCCACATCTGCAAGACGCGCAACGTGCGCGCCGGCAGCATCGTCGGCAGCGGCACGGTCAGCAACAAGGACTGGTCGCGCGGCTACAGCTGCATCGCCGAGAAGCGCGCGATCGAGACCATCGAGACCGGCGAGCCGAAGACCGAGTTCATGCAGTTCGGCGACACGATCCGCATCGAGATGAAGGGGCCTGACGGGAATTCATTGTTCGGCGCGATCGACCAGCAGGTGCGACAAGGCGGCGCCATCGAGACCTGAACGAAGTCAGTGGTCGTAGACCGCGTCCAGCGACCGAAACCCCTTGACCTCGATCGGGTTGCCTGACGGGTCGCGGAAGAACATCGTCCACTGCTCGCCCGGCTGGTTCTCGAAGCGCACGCCCGGCGGCAGCACGAACGCGGTGCCGGCGGCCTGCACCCGCGCCGCGAGCGCCTGCCAATCGGGCAGCTCCAGCACCACGCCCAGGTGCGGCATCGGCACCAGGTGGGCGCCGACGCGGCCGGTGTTCGTGGTCGCGAACGGCTCGCCCAAGTGCAGCGACAGCTGGTGGCCGAAGAAATCGAAATCGACCCAGGTGTCGGTGCTGCGGCCCTCGCGGCAGCCGAGCACGCCGCCGTAGAAGCGGCGCGCGGCATCGAGGTCGGTGACATGGAAGGCGAGGTGAAACAGGCTGCGCATGGTGTGGGCGATTCTCGCGCAGCTTGGCTACAGTCGCAGCCATGACGCCTTCCCTCCTCGCCCTCGCGCGCCGGCTGCTGGCCGCCCTCCCGTTGCTGTGGTTCGCCGCCACCGCGCCCGCGCAGGAGGTGGGCGCGGCCTGCGCCCAGCAGGCGGCCGCGCAGGCGGCGCGTGCGCTGAAGGCGCAGTCCGAGCCCGGCGGCTCGCGCGACCGCGGCTTCCTGTGGCGCATCAGCAAGGGCGGCCACGATTCGTGGCTGTACGGCACGATGCACGTCGCGCGGCCCGACTGGGTGATCCCGGGGCCGGCCGTCGCGGCCGCGCTGCGCGAGAGCCAGCGCATCGCGCTCGAACTCGACATCACCGACGCCGACATCGCGCGCCGGCTCGGCGCCGCGCAAGCTCCCGGCGGCGGCGAGCCGCTGCCCGAGGCGCTGGAGCAGCGGCTGCAGGGCCAGGCGCGCGCCGCCTGCATCCCCGACGCCATCAGCCAGTCGCTGAGCCCGGTGCTGCTGGCGCTGAACCTGGCCGTCACGGCCGGCCGCGCCGACGGGCTGGACCCTGCCTACGGCATCGACGCCTTCATCGCGCTGCTCGGGCACCAGTTGGGCAAGCAGGTCGATTCGCTCGAGACGCCGGAGATGCAGCTCGAGATGCTGACCGGCGGCACGCCGGAGGAACGCGTCGAGATGATCGACCGCACGCTGGCCGAGCTCGAGAAAGGCCAGACGCGGCGCATGCTGAAGCGCATCGCCGACGTCTGGTCGGGCAGCAAGCTCGACGAGCTGGAGCGCTACGCGAGCTGGTGCGATTGCATGAAGACCGCCGACGACCGGCGCGACATGAAGCGCATGCTCGACGAGCGCAACCCGGCGATGGCCGAGCAGGTCGCGGCCTGGCACGACGGCGGCGAACGGGTGTTCGCCGCCGTCGGCAGCCTGCACATGATCGGGCCCCAGGGCCTCCCGGCCCTGATGAAGGCCCGCGGCTACCGTGTCGAGCGCATCATTTTCAAGCGCTGATCAGTTGACGGCGAGGGTGTACTTGCCGTTCGTCGCACCGGTGCCGCCGCTGTAGTACAGCACCCGCACGTAGTACGTCGCCGACGCACCGCTGTTGGTCACCGTCACCGCGTCGACCTGGCCCGTGCCCTTCTCGCTCAAACCCACCTGCGTGCCACTGCTGTTGTAGACGTACAGGTCATAGTCGGAGCTGCTGTTCGGCGTCAGCGTCGCCGTCAGCGACGTGCCGCTGGCCACCGTCACGCTGAAGTAGTCGGTGTCGCTGCTGCTGCCGGCGGTACCGGCGATCGTCGTGCCCTTGGTCACCGCCTGCGCCGTGGCGCGGGTGTTGTTGGACTCCACCTCCGGCGTCGTCGTCGGCGGCGTGACGCCGCCGCCCGCCGCATCCACCGCCGCATTGGCATCCACCAGGCCTGCGCCGCACTGCGAGCAGGTGGCAGGGAAGGCCCGTGACGACGACTTCAGCAGCGTCTCCACCTGGTCCGGCGTCAACGACGGATTCTTCGACAGCATCAGCGCCACCACGCCCACCACGTGCGGCGTCGCCATCGACGTCCCCTGGTAGTAGGCGAAGCTGTCCGCGCCCGGCGTCGTGGCACCGTTGTTCAGCGTCGACAGGATGCCGTTCGCCGAACTCGTGCGCACGTCGCCGCCCGGGGCCGCCACGTCGACGAGGGCGCCGAAGTTCGAGTAGTACGCGCGCCCACCGCTGCGGTTCGTGGCCGCCACGGTGATCACGCCGCTGCAGCTCGCCGGCGAGAAGCCGGACGCGTTGGCGTTGCTGTTGCCGGCCGCCACCACCACCACCGTCCCGCGGCTGCGGGCCGAGGTGATGGCGTTCTGCGACGTGGTGTCGCAGGCGCCGCTGCCGCCCAGCGACATGTTGATCACGCGCGCCGGATTGGCATTCGCCGGCACGCCGCTCACCGTGCCGCCCGAGGCCCAGATGATGGCCGCCGCGATGTCCGAGGTGTAGCCACCGCACTTGCCGAGCACGCGCGCCGGCACGACCTTGGCGTTGAACGCCACGCCGGCCACACCGCTGCCGTTGTTGGTGACCGCCGCGATGGTGCCGGCCACGTGCGTGCCGTGCCAGCTGCTCGATTCGGCCGCGATGCCGGCACCGCATTCGCCGGCGGTGATCCAGTCGCCGGGATCCTTGGGATCGTTGTCGCGCCCGCCGCCGTCGTTCGCGGTGGCCGTGTCGGCGATGAAGTCGTAGCCGGGCAGGATGTTGGCCGCCAGGTCGGCGTGCGGCCGGTAGCCGGTGTCGATCACCGACACCACGACGCCGGTGCCGGTGGACTTGTCCCACGCGGCCGGCAGGTTCAGGCCGGCCGTGGCCTCGAAGTACTGCCACTGCTGGCCGTACTGCGTGTCGTTCGGCGTGAACAGCGCATGCAGGATGCGGTCGGGCTCGGCGTACTCGACGTTCGGGTCCGAGGCCGCGATGTCACGTGCGATCTGCGCGACGTCGGCCTGCGGCAGCCGGCGGTCGAACTTCATCACGTGGGTGTCGAACGCGCCGATGCGCAACAGCTGCATCTGCACGCCGGCCCGCAGCGCGACATCCTGGGCGCTGCGGTGCAGCACGCTGCGTTCGGTGGTGGAGGCGGTGGAAGCAGCGCCGGCGGCGCCGCTGCGGTACTTGATGATCAGCCGGTCGGTGGGCGTGGGGACGTCGGCCTGGGGTACTGCGGTGATGCTCTGGGCCGCCGCTGCTGCCGACAGCACGCCGGCATGGACCGGGAGCGCGGTGGCGCCCGTCAGGACCAGCAGGGCTGACAACACCCTGCGCAGAGAGATTCGATGCATGGATCGCTTTGTCATGTTCATCCCTTGTGAGGTTGGAAGCAAACGCGCCGACAGTCAGCGGCGCGCCCCCAGCGTCGGGCACAAGCGGGGGTCGCGTCAACGCCGCTCGTCCCTCACCTGCAAGAGTTTTCAGGTATAGGGGTGCTAGGGGTTGCGTGCGTGTGCGGCCCGTGCAAGGCGTGCACAATCGACTGTCCAAAAGACAACAGCTGCTTACAAGGAGACACCATGGCCGAGGCCCCGAACTTCACGAAGCTGGTGCCCGGTTTCGATTTCCTGCAGGGCCTCGTGAAGAACGCCGGCGCGGCGCTTCCGAACATTGGCCAGTGGGTCGCACCGACGCTGAACCCCGAGGAACTCGAGAAGCGCATCGAGGAGCTGCGCACCGTGCAGTTCTGGCTCGAGCAGAACGCCCGCATGCTGGGCGCGACCATCCAGGCGCTCGAGGTGCAGCGCATGACGCTGTCGACGCTGAAGACGATGAACGTGCAGATGGAAGACCTGCGCGATTCGCTGACCGCGCGGCCGGCTGCTGCGGCCGAGTCCGAGCCGGCGCGCAAGCCGGCCGCACGGGGTGACGCAAAGGCCGCCACGGCCGCAGCGAACCCCGCCGCCGTCGACCCGATGCAATGGTGGGGCGCGCTGACCAAGCAGTTCACCGAACTCGCCGCCACCGCGATGAAGGACAGCGCGTCCGATGCGGCGCGCAACCTGGCCGGCGCGCTGGTCAAGCAATCGGTCGATGCCGCGGGGCAGACGCTGAAACGCGCCGCGACGATGCCGGGCCAGGTGGCGGTCAAGACCGCGAAGGCGGCGGCCGGCGTGGCCGCCAGGACGGTCGCGAAATCGGCCGCCCGGTCAGCCGCCAAATCGGCGGCCAAAACAGCCGCTGCCCGCAAGCGCGCCGCGCCGCGGCCGTGAGGAGCGTGCCGCGATGAAGCTGTTCGCCCACGCCCATGCGACCCATCCCGACTGGCGCATGGCGCTGGCGTTGTCGGCGGCGCAGATCGATGCGCAGCGCGCCGACCCCGGTGGCGCGCACATCAGCGAACCGACGCTCGGCTGGGTCTACCTGAGCGACCACTACGCGCCACATGCGGCCGAGCTGCTGGCCGAGCTGCGCCAGCGCTGGCCGGGCACGGCCTGGGTCGGCGCGGTCGGCGTCGGCATCGCGGCCAACGGCGTCGAATACTTCGACGAGCCGGCCCTCGCGTTGATGCTGTCGGACCTGCCGCGCGACCAGTTCCGCGTGTTCTCGGGTGCCGCGCCATTGAACGTCGGCGCCGCCGGCTTCGCGGCCAGCACCGCGCTCGTGCATGCCGACCCGGCCGCCACCGACCTGGCCGAGCTGATCGCCGAGATGAGCGACCGCACCGCCACCGGCTACCTGTTCGGCGGGCTCGCGTCGGCCCGCACGCAGGCCCTGCACATCGCCGACGGCGTGTTCGACGGCGGCCTCTCCGGCGTCGCGTTCAGCCGCGAGGTGGCGCTGGTCTCGCGCGTGACGCAGGGCTGCCAGCCGGTCGGCCCGGCACGCCGCATCACGCAGGGCGAGCGCAACGTGGTCGCGCAACTCGACGGCGAGCCGGCACTCGACTGCCTGCTGCGCGACCTGGGAATCGACGGCGACGAGCCGCGCGAGGCGCTGCCGCGGCTGCGCCAGACGCTGGTCGGCCTGAGCGACCCGCGCGACGACCTGATGGCCCGGCCCGGCCAGTTCGGCACCGACACGCGGGTGCGCCACCTGGTCGGCATCGACCCGCAGCAGCGTGGCGTCGCGGTCAGCGACCAGGTCGAAGCCGGCATGCACCTGGCGTTCTGCGCGCGCAGCACCGAGGCGGCGCGGCGCGACCTGGTGCGCATCTGCAGCGAGATCCGCGAAGAGCTGGAGCCCGAGACGATGCCGCGCGAGACCGCGCTCGCGCTGCAGCAGGGGCCCGACGGCAGCTCGGCCCCGCATGCCGCGCGCCGCATGGCCGGCGCGGTCTACGTGAGCTGCGCCGGCCGCGGCGGCCCGCATTTCGGTGCGCCGTCGGCAGAACTCGCGATCGTGCGGCGCGCGCTCGGCGACGTGCCGCTGGTCGGCTTCTTCGCCGCCGGCGAGATCGCGCGCCACCACCTCTACGGCTACACCGGTGTGCTGACGGTGTTCACGACCGCTGCATGAGCCTGCATGCGCCGGTCACGCTGCGCGCGGGGCGTGTCACGCTGCGGCCTTGGCGCGACGACGACCTCGAACCCTGCGCCGCGATGAACGCCGACCCGCAGGTGATGCAGCATTTCCTCGCGCCGCTGACGCGCGCGCAGAGCGATGCCTTCGCCGCACGTGCGCGACTGCACGTCGAGCAGTTCGGGCATGGGCTGTGGGCGCTGGAAGTGCCGGGGCGGCCGTTTGCCGGCTTCGTCGGGCTCTCTGCGGTGCCGTTCGAGCTTCCGGTGCCAGGCATCGCGCCGGATCCCCGGGAGATCGGCTGGCGGCTGGTGCGCGCGGCCTGGGGGCAAGGCTTTGCCAGCGAGGCGGCCCGTCTCGTGCTCGATCATGCCTGGCAGGTGATGCGCCTGCCGCAGGTGGTCTCGTTCACGGCGCTGGGCAACCAGCCGTCGCGCCGGGTCATGGAACGCATCGGCCTGACGCAGCGCGCGCAGTTCGATCACCCGCGCATCGCCGCGGACCACCCGCTGCGTGCGCATGTGCTGTACGCGGCCGAAGCGCCCTGAGCAGGCGCTACAGTCGTGGGCTCGTCGAACAGGCCGATGTGGGAGACCTGACTCCGTGAATGCCCTTCTTCCGGTCCACGCGACCGGTGCCGATGCGCCCAGCGCGGACGAGCGCGCGCAACGCCGCACGCAGGTCGTCGCCGAACTGGCGCCGCTGCTGCCGCCGCATGCGCTGCTGTCGCGCAGCGAAGACACCGTGCCCTACGAATGCGACGGCCTCACCGCCTACCGCCAGCAGCCGCTGGTGGTGGTGCTGCCCGAGACCGAGGACCAGGTGGCCGCGGTGCTGCGCGCCTGCGACCGGCTCGGCGTGCCGGTGGTCGCGCGCGGTGCCGGCACCGGGCTGAGCGGCGGCGCGCTGCCGCATGCGCTCGGCGTCACGCTCAGCCTCGCCAAGTTCAACCGCATCCTGAAGGTCGACGTGCTGGCCCGCACCGCCACCGTGCAGTGCGGCGTGCGCAACCTCGCGATCAGCGAGGCCGCGGCGCCGTATGGGCTGTACTACGCGCCTGACCCGAGCAGCCAGATCGCCTGCACGATCGGCGGCAACGTGGCCGAGAACTCCGGCGGCGTGCACTGCCTGAAGTACGGGCTGACGATCCACAACGTGCTGCGCGTGCGCGGCTACACCGGGCAGGGCGAGCCGGTGGAGTTCGGCTCCGAGGCGCTCGACGCGGCCGGGCTCGACCTGATGTCGGTGCTGGTGGGCAGCGAGGGCATGCTGGCGGTCATCACCGAGGTCACCGTGAAGCTGGTGCCCAAGCCGCTGCTCGCGCGCTGCATCATGGCGAGCTTCGACGACATCCGGCAGGCCGGCGACGCGGTCGCCAACGTGATCGCCGCCGGCATCATCCCGGCCGGGCTCGAGATGATGGACAAGCCGATGACGGCCGCCGTCGAGGATTTCGTGCACGCCGGCTACGACCTGAACGCGCAGGCCATCCTGCTGTGCGAGAGCGACGGCACGCCGGAAGAAGTGGCCGAGGAGATCGGCCGCATGCTCGACGTGCTGGCCGGCAGCGGCGCGTCGCGCATGGAGGTCAGCAAGGACGAGGCGCAGCGCCTGCGCTTCTGGAGCGGGCGCAAGAACGCCTTCCCGGCGAGCGGGCGCATCAGCCCCGACTACATGTGCATGGATTCGACGATCCCGCGCAAGCGGCTGGCCGACATCCTGCTGGCGATCGGCGAGATGGAGAAGAAATACGGGCTGCGCTGCGCCAACGTGTTCCATGCCGGCGACGGCAACCTGCACCCGCTGATCCTGTTCGACGCGAACGACCCCGACCAGCTGCACCGCTGCGAGCTGTTCGGTGCCGACATCCTCGAGACCAGCGTCGCGATGGGCGGCTCGGTGACCGGCGAGCATGGCGTGGGCGTCGAGAAGCTGTCGTCGATGTGCGTGCAGTTCTCCGACGCCGAGCGCGAGCAGATGCTGGCCGTCAAGCACGCCTTCGACCCGTCCGGGCTGCTGAACCCCGGCAAGGTGATCCCGACGCTGGTGCGCTGCGCGGAGTACGGGCGCATGCACGTGAAGCGCGGCCTGCTGCCGTTCGCCGACATTCCCCGTTTCTGATGTCCTGATGATCAACGACCCCGCGCTCCAGATCCTGATCGACAAGGTCGAAGCCGCCCGCGCCGTCGGCGCACCACTGCGCATCCGCGGCGGCGGCACCAAGGATTTCTACGGCGAGCCGCCGCAAGGCGAGATCCTCGACACCACGGTGCTCGAAGGCATCTCCAGCTACGAGCCGACCGAGCTGGTCGTCACCGCGCGCTGCGGCACCTCGCTCGCGACGCTTGAAGCGGCATTGGCCGAGAAGAACCAGTACCTGCCGTTCGAGCCGCCGCACTTCGGGCCCGGCGCCACGGTGGGCGGCATGGTGGCCGCGGGCCTGTCGGGCCCGCCGCGCGCGGCGGTCGGCGCGGTGCGCGACTACGTGCTCGGCGCGACGCTGCTGAACGGCCGCGCCGAGGTGCTCAGCTTCGGCGGCCAGGTGATGAAGAACGTCGCCGGCTACGACGTCTCGCGGCTGCTGGCCGGCTCGCTCGGCACGCTGGGCGTGATCCTCGAGGTCTCGCTGAAGGTGCTGCCGCTCGCACCGGCCACCGCCACCGTGCGCTTCGAGCTGGCGCAGATCAGCGCGATGCAGAAGATCAACGAATGGAGCGGCCTGCCGCTGCCGATCAACGCCAGCGCCTGGTGGGACGGCATCCTCGTGGTGCGGCTGCGCGGCGCGCTGGCGGCGGTGCAGTCGGCGCTGGCCGCGCTCGGCGGCGACGTGATCGAGCCGACGCAGGCCAGCACGTTCTGGCGCGGCCTGCGCAACCAGACCGACGAGTACTTCGTGAAGGCGCGCCACGCGGTGGAGCACGGCGGCGCGCTGTGGCGGCTGTCGGTGCCGCCGACCTCGCCGCCGCTCGGCGTGTCGGGCGAGCAGCTGATCGAATGGGGCGGCGCGCAGCGCTGGCTGTGCACCGCGGCGCCGGCCGCCTCGGTGCGCGACGCGGCCACACTGGTCGGCGGGCATGCCACGCTGTTCATGTCGAACGACAAGTCGGCCGGCGCGTTCGCACCGCTGCGCGCGCCGCTCGACCGCATCCACCGCGAGCTGAAGAAATCCTTCGACCCCGCGGGACTGTTCAACCCGGGCCGGCTCTATCCCGGCCTCTGATCCACGCTGTACACCGATGCAAACCAGGCTGTCTTCCGAGTTCAAGGGAACGCCCGACGGCGATGCCGCCGAGGCGATCCTGCGCAAGTGCGTGCACTGCGGCTTCTGCACCGCGACCTGCCCGACCTACCAGCTGCTCGGCGACGAACTCGACGGCCCGCGCGGCCGCATCTACCTGATGAAGCAGGTGCTCGAGGGCGAGCCGGTCACGCGCAGCACGCAGCAGCACCTGGACCGCTGCCTGACCTGCCGCAACTGCGAGAGCACCTGCCCGTCGGGCGTGCAGTACGGCGAGCTGGTCGAGATCGGCCGCAAGCTGGTCGATGCGCGCGTCGAGCGCCCGCGCGGCGAACGCGCGGTGCGCTGGCTGCTGAAGGAGGGGCTGACCTCGCCGCTGTTCGCGCCGGCGCTGAAGCTCGGCCAGGCGGTGCGGCCGCTGCTGCCGGCCACGCTGCGCAACAAGGTGCCACCGCGCGCCGGTGCGTCCGCGCACCGCTGGCCGACGCGCCAGCACCCGCGCAAGATGCTGCTGCTGATGGGCTGCGTGCAGCCGGCGATGGCGCCCAACATCAACAGCGCGACCGCGCGCGTGCTCGATGCGGCCGGCATCCAGACGGTGGTGGCCGACGAGGCCGGCTGCTGCGGCGCGATCCGCACGCACCTGGGCGACATCGACGGCGGGCTCGATGACATGCGTCGCAACATCGACGCCTGGTGGCCGCTGGTGCTGTCGAACCAGGTCGAGGCGATCGTGATGAACGCGTCCGGCTGCGGCGTCACCGTGAAGGACTACGGCCATGCGCTGGCGCGCGACCCGGCCTATGCCGAGAAGGCGCAACGCATCGCCGAGCTGACTTGCGACCTGAGCGAGCTGCTGCCCGAGCTGGTGCCGCGGCTGAAGCCGCGCATGAAGCTGCGGGACGGCAAGGCCGCGCTGCGCTCGCTGGCCTTCCACCCGCCGTGCACGCTGCAGCACGGCCAGCAGCTGCGCGGCGGGGTCGAGACGCACCTGACGACGCTCGGTTTCGAGGTGCGCGTCGCGGCCACCGAAAGCCACCTGTGCTGCGGCTCGGCGGGCACGTACTCGGTGCTGCAGCCCGAGCTGGCCTACCAGCTGCGCGACCGCAAAATCGGCCACCTGGACGCGCTGCAGCCGCAGGCCATCGTGTCGGCGAATGTCGGTTGCATCCAGCACCTGCAGAGCGGCACCGCGATCCCGGTGCGGCACTGGGTGGAAGTGCTCGACGAGGCGCTCGCCGCCTGATCTGATCGCCCACAGAAACGGACGGACTTGTCCGACATCGAACGCGGCCACGTCCGACAGACCTGCCCCGATTCGACGCCGACACTGTGTTCACCGCAGCGCACACCGCGCTGCCTTGAACAAGGAGTTCAGTGATGAACAAGGACCAAGTCAAGGGACGTGTCGAGGACGTCAAGGGCAAGATCAAGGAAACCGCCGGCAAGGCCGTGGGCAATGACCGCCTGCGCTCCGAAGGCGTCGCCGACCAGGTGGCCGGCAAGTCGCAAGCCGCGTACGGCGATGCGAAGAAGAAGGTCGCCGACGTCGCGAAGGACCTCGGCAAGGACATTGACAGGTGATCGCGACTGATTTCGCGTGATCACACCGGCCCGGGCCGCGCAGGGCGCGACCGGGCTGTTTCAACTTCAATGCCGACGAATCATGAACATCGAAACCCTGCAAGCCGCGGAGCGCGTGAGCGCCTGGTACCGCAACCGCCGTGCCGTCAATACCGCCCATGCGCACGCTGCGGCGTTGCCGATCACGCATTCGATCCCGTGCGCCGATGCGCGCGCCGCCAACGACGCCCCGCTCGCCGCCAGCCACCGGCCGACGACCCCGCTCAGGGATGCAGTTCCGAGGTGAGCTCGCCAGTCGCTGCCGCCTTGGTGCGCAGCGCCCACGACACGCCGGCGATCAGCAACGCCACGCCGGCCAGCGTCTCGGCCTGCGGCCAGCTGCGGCGCAGCACGAAGGCATAGGCCAGCGCTGACAAGGTCTCGAACACGATCAGCTGGCCCGCCAGCGCGGTGGGTAGCCGCTGGCTCGCTTCGTTCCAGCACAGCGTGCCCAGCCAGGACGCGAACAACCCGATCGCGAACATCAAGCCGATGAAGTCGCCGGGGCGCGGGCCGAACGGCATCGCGAACGCATTTCCCTCAAACGCCATCCAGGCCCAGGTGCCGGCATAGCCGACGGCGGCCAGCGGCAGCGTCGCGAGGCCCTGCGCAGTGGCCCAGCTGCGCGGGCTGCGGTCCGGGTGGGCACGCAGCCAGTCGGCATTGCGCAGCGGGTACCAGGTCCAGCACACGACGGCGCCGAGCGCGAGCGCCGCGCCCCACGCATAGCGCGCGAGGTCGGCCTGCGGGTCGGCGCGCAACTGCGTGATCTCGACATGGTTGACGAGCCCGATGCCGGCACCGATCAGCAGCAGCGACGGCAGCAGCCGCGCCCACGCGATCGGCGCGCCGCCGGCCACGCTGCCGCGCAGGTTGGCGCTGACCGCGATGACGACCGGCAGCGTGCCGATGATCATCGTCGGCAGCGGCCCGCCGGCGCGCTGGATCGCGCTCGCGAGGAACAGGTAGTAGACGACGTTGCCGACGGCGGCGAGCTTCAGCGCCTCGGTCCAGTCGGCGCGGGTCAGCTGCGACAGCCGCGCGCGGTCGAGCCAGCCGAGCGGCAGCGCGATCAGCCCGAACGCCAGGTAGCGGCCGAAGGACTGCAGCGTGGCCGGGTACTCCGGCAGCATCAGCGGGCCGACGAACACGAGGCCCCACATCAGGCCGGCGGCGAGGGCAAACAGGGTTCCGGTGAGCAGGGCGGGGGTCGTCGTCATCGGCGCAGTGTCGCGCCTCGGCGGTCGCCGGTCTTGTACGAGATTGCCGTCCGGTGAGGCTCAGGGCGCCCGCGCCGGCACGCGCGACGACAGCGGCGGGGGGTGGTACTCCGGCCGGATCTTGCAGCCGCTGCCGAAGCGCGCCTCGTTGCCCGCGCACAGCTTTGCGACGCCCTCGGGCGACGGCCGCTCGCCGTCATCGATCCACCGCAGCAGCGCCGTCATCAACGCCGGGTACTCCGGGTCGCCCAGGTAGCTGTGGTCGGCCTCGTCGCTGAAGGTCTGCACCAGCCACGACGACGCACCGGCCGCGTCGACGATCTCGCGGTAGGCGCTCTCCAGCTCGACGAAGGCGGTCGGGTCGTGGATCGCGTGAAGCGTCAGCACCGGCAGCTTCAGCCGGCCGGTCGGGCGGCTGTCGGCCGCCAGCGCGGCCACCGCCTGCGGGTCGGCGGCGTAGCGCTGCACCTGCTTGTTCAACGCGGCATCGTCGCCCGAGCCGCTGTAGACCACCTTCGCATTGCCGAACGGGTTGCGGCCGCCCAGGCGCTTCTGCGTCAGGTCCTGGAACAGCCAGGTGCTCCATTGCAGGTGGCTGAGCAGCGTGCGCTCGGGGATGTGCACCACCGACAGGATGGTGTGCAGGCGCGCCGCCTGCTCGGGCGTGCGCTGCGCCGCCGGCAGGCCGACGCCGGTGCATTCCTTGACGCGCTCGGCCAGCTCGGCGCGCGTCAGCTTGGCGTCCGGCGGCAGGCCCTGCCACAGCGGGTAGGCCGGCTCGTCGGGCTTCGGGTGGTTGTGGCAGACCTGCTGGTAGACCACCCGCAGGTCGAGCCGGAATTCGTAGGCGTTGTTGCCACCGCCCAGCACGCCGCTGGTCAGCAGCACGCCGTCGTAGGCCGGCGGGCCGACCAGCTCGGCCGCCTTGGCTGCCACGCCGGCGCCATAGCTCTGCCCGTGCAGCACGGTGCGGCGCGGCTTGCCGAAGCGCTCGACGAACAGCTGGCGCAGCCGCTCGGTGTCTTCGGCGGCCATCGTGACGCCGTAGCCGCCGCGCCGGTAGGTCGAACCGGCCCAGGCGTAGCCGGCCTTCACCATCACGGCCCAGCGCTGCAGGTCTTCGGCGCCGCGCGCGAGCGTCGGCGTGCCGACCTCCGGCCCGCCGTGCGCATGCACGACCAGCACCTTGTTCCAGTCCGCGGGGATTGCGATCCAGTACAGCGCGCCCTCGGCATCGCGGCCGTTGTAGCAGCGCGCGTCGGGCACCACGCCTTCGGGGCAGGGCGCCGACTGCGGCTCGGCCTTCGGTTCGGCATGCGGGGCCGAAGCCGCCACAGCCAGCACCGCAGCCAGGGCCCAGGCCCGCCAGACACCCGTGGCGTGGTTCTTCATCAGTTTCGGATCCCGAGTTGGTAGACCGCAGCGCCGCCGGACGACACATAGCCCAGCACGCCGGCATTGAACACGAAGTTGCCGGCCGCGGCGCCACCGCTCTGCGCGACGCCCAGCACCGGCGCATCGTAGGCCAGCGTGCCGGTGTTGCCACCCAGCGTCAGGCTCGTGCCCGACACCACCGCGTCGGCCTGGCTGCCATCGCTCGCGGCGAGCGCGAAGTGCCCGTCGGCGCTGCCTGCCGCCAGCGGCGTCTGCGGCGCATACAGCCGCAGGCCGTGCGCACCGGACGCGTCGCGCACCAGGAACAGCGGCACCGTGGTCGCGCCGACCTGGCCGAACACGACCGAGCCCGACAGCGTGCCGCCGGTGGTGGTGGCGCCGCCGGTCGGCGAGGTGGTGAACACGTCGAAGGCGTTGCGCGTCGCGTTGTAGGTCACGTAGCCCTTCGCGGTCGACGTGCACGCGGCGTCGTAGGTCATGAAGCGGCCGCTCGCCGGGTCCTGGCAATGCTGGAAGGTGCCGGCATTGCGCACCCGCGACGACGCGGCGTAGGCGCTGGCGACGCCATCGGCGCCGTACTGCACGCCGGTCACGTCGAAGATGTTGGCCACCGGGTTGAACACCGCCGGCGTCGCGCCGTTCTGGAAAGTGTTCTGGAACGCCACCAGGCCGATGGACGTGCTGCCGGTCGGCGCCGCGACGCCCCCCTGCAGCAACCCGCCGGTGCCGAACGTGAAGTCGGCCCCGTTCTCGCCGCTGGCGAACACGCAGTTGCCGCGTGGCAGCAGCGCACCGCTGCGCTGCGTGCCGGCCGCGCGCTGCCCGCTGGCGTCGATCGTGATGGTGTAGCCCATCGTTGCCGGGTCGAGCGCTACGCTGAGTTCCTCGCCGAACAGGTTGCCGCCCTTGTAGGTGGTGGCGGAGGCCGGCAGGTTCGGGCAGGCCAGCGGGTCGGCCGTTTCCTGCACGCAGCTGTAGTTGGACGCGGCATCCACGCTGCCGCTGCCCTTGTACTTCGGCCACGCCGGGAAGCGGCACAGCGGGCGCGTGCGGCCGGCGGTCGCGGCGACGGTGTCGGTCACGATGGCGGTCTCCGGCGCCACGCCCTTCTCGACCCAGGTCTCCAGCGCGGCCAGCGAATCCCAGCTCGGAATGAACACGCCGGTGCCGTGGCCCATGCCCGGCACCGTGTAGAAGCGGATGCCCTGCTCGGTGGCCGCGTCGCCGACGGTGCTCTTCACGCGGCCGTAGTACGCGATCGTCGAGTTGTTGCTGATCACCTCGTCGGCCAGGCCGTGCAGCAGGATCAGCCGCCCACCGTGCGCGAGGAACGGCGACAGGTCGGGATCGAGCGCATCGGTCAGCGCCGAGACCGCCGCGATGCGCGCGGCCCACGCGCCGCCCGTGACCGGGTCCAGCGTCAGCGTGTCGAAGCCGGCATCGCGGGTGACGAAGTACTTGGCCCACTGGTCGCCGGTCACGAAGACGTTGGCATCGGCGGTGGTGGCGGGGTTGCCGGGGACCGGGCGCGTGCCGAGGTCTCGCGAGGTGGAGGGGCCGGCCACCAGCGTGCCTTCGAGGATGTTGTAGCCGCCGGCGCGCGTGGTGTTGGCGGCCAGCGTGTAGCCGTTCAACTCAAGCGGCGATTCGATCGTACGGATGGTGGTGAGCTGCGCATCGGACAGGCAGGTGTCGCCGGTGTCGGCGCCGCCCGCGCAGCGCAGCGTCGCGAGGATCTGCGGGTTCAGCTGGCGGCAGCTCTCGACGTTGCTGACGATGCCGTCGGTGGCGCCATCGAGCTTGTCGCAGGCGGACAGCACGGTCTTCTGCACCAGCAGCGTCTTCGCGAGGTTGACCCAGCCGGCGCCACCGTTCGCGTACAGCGCGCGGCCGACGGCCACGTTCGACAGCCGCGTGCCGCTGTAGTTGAGCGCCGGCTCGTTGGCGACCACGCCGTCGTAGTCGGCCGGCCAGCGCTGGATGTGCAGCAGCGCATCGCGCCCGCCGGTCGAGGTGCCGAGGAAGTACGCCTTCTCGGGCGCACTGCCGTAGCGCGTCTTCACCAGCAGCATCGCGACGTCGTGCGTCTTCTTCAGCGACTGGCCGCCGTAGTTGGCAAGCGCCTCGTCGTTGGCGGCGAAGCTGCCGTCGGTGATGCTGCTGCTCTGGTGGCCGCCGTCGTCGCCGAAGGTCGCGTAGCCGAGCGCGAGCGGGGCCGACTTGCCGGCCGGGCCGAAGCGCAGCGGCTCGGTGCCGTCGATCAGCGTGCCGTTGAAGCCGCCGCCGCCGAAGTGGATGGCCTTGCGATTCCACTGCTCCGGCAGGTTGACCGCAAAGGTGATCGCCGGCGCCGTCGGGTCGACCGGCAGGATGCTGCCGCGCACGCGGCAGTAGTCGCCGCGCGAGTTGCCGGCGTCGGTGGCGGCGACCGGCGTCGCGCTGGTCACGCTCGCGCCCTGCGTCGGCAGGCCGATCTGCGCCGCGGTGATCTGCAGGCCGGCGAGCGCCGCGCAGGTGGTGCCGGTCGCGACCGGCGGGGCGTCGGACGGCGGCGTGTCGTCATCGCCACCGCCGCCGCAAGCGGCGAGCAGCGCGGACAGCGCGAGGGTGGAAAGGAAGGGACGGATGCGTTGCATGACGCGTCCATCCATGCGGCGGCCTGGGCCCATGGTCTTGTCTCCGGTCTGAGGCCTCGAGGGCCTTCTGTTGAACAGCGCCGCGACGATAGGGGCGAGCCTGATCTGCGGTCAAATAAAATAAGCAGGTCATTCCGATACGAAAAACATATGGAGACGACGACATGGAGATGAGACAGCTCCGCTATTTCGCGGCCGTCGCGCAGACCGGCCACATGACGCGCGCGGCCGAACTGCTGGGCATCCAGCAACCGCCGCTGAGCCAGCAGATCCACACGCTGGAACGCGAGCTCGGCATGTCGCTGTTCCGGCGCCATCCGCGCGGCATGGCGCTGACCGACGCGGGTCGGCAGTTCCAGGTCGAGGCCGCGCGGCTGCTGCAGGGCATGGAGGCGATGTCGCAGCGCATGGCGCGCGTCGCGCAGGGGCAGGAGGGGTCGCTGGCGATCGGCTTCACCAGCTCGGCGGCGGCACACCGCTTCATGCCCGAGGTGCTGCGAGCCTTCCGGCGCCTGCATCCGAAGGTCGAGCTGCAACTGCGCGAGGAGAACGCCGCCGAGCTGACCGAGGCGCTGTCGGCCGGCCGATTGCATTGCGCATTGCTGCGGGTGCCGGTCGCGCGGCCCGAGGGCCTGCACTTCGAGACGCTGCTGCGCGAGCCGGTGATGGCCGCGATGCCGAGCGACCATGCGTTCGCGGCGGCGGCCAGGCGGGTTGGTGTGACCGCCAGGCCGCTGACGCTCGCGCAGCTGTGCTCCGAAGGGCTGATCCTGGTGCGCCGGCCGGGTGCGCCGGGGCTGTACGCGGAGCTGCTCGCGCTGTGCCATTCGAAGGGCCTGCGGCCGCGCATCGTCGCCGAGGTCGATCGCATGATGACGAACCTGAACCTGGTGGCCGCCGGCGCGGGGCTGTCGGTGGTGCCAGCGTCGATGACCGGCGCGCACCCGCATGCGATCGCCTACCGCCGGCTGGCCGGCAGCGGGCCGCTCGATGCGCCGCTGACGCTGGTGTCGCGCAGCGATGAAGACAATCTGCCGGCGCAGCGCTTCGCGGCCTTGGCGCGCGAGCTGGCATCGAAGCAGGGGAAGGCATGAACGCGACGCGTCGACAGATCGTTCGCGCGGCGCTGGCGTGGCCGGCCTTCGGTGTGGCCGCGGCACCGGCAGCGCCCTGGCCGAGCCGGCCGGTGCACCTGATCGTGGTCTACCCGCCGGGCGGCGTCAGCGACGCGATGGCGCGCACGCTGGCCGAGCCGCTCGCGCAGGCGCTGGGCGTGCCGGTGGTGGTCGAGAACCGTGGCGGGGCCGGCGGGGCGCTCGGCATGGAGATGCTGTCACGCGCTGCGCCCGATGGCTGCACGCTCGCGTTCTCGGCCGTCTCGCCGCTGACGCTGCAGCCGCTGCTGGCCGGTGGCCCGCGCGACCTGCTGGGCAGCGTCGTGCCGGTGGCCGGCGTGATGAACACGCCGGTGCTGGTGGCGGGCACGCCGGCCTTCAGCGGCCAGAGTTTTGCGGACCTGATCGCGCAGGCGCGCGCGCATCCGGGGGCGGTACGCTGGGCCACGTCGGGCATCGCGACCAGCGGCCACATGGTGCTCGCGCAGACACGGCTGCAAAGCGGCGTCGACATCACGCACGTGCCCTACCAGGGCGGCGGGCCGCAGATCAACGATGCGCTCGGCGGGCAGTTCGAGGTGTTGTCGACCAATGTCGCGGCAGCGCAGTTGCAGCTGCTGGCGGCGGGGCGGCTGAAGGCGCTGGCGGTCGGCGCGCCGACGCGGCTGGAGGCGCTGCCGCAGGTGCCGACGCTGGCGGAGCTGGGGTATCCGCAGGCCAACATCGGCTCGCTGTTCGGGCTGTTCGCGCCGGCCGGCACGCCGGCGGCGGTGGTGGCGCGGCTGAATGCCGAGATCGGGCGTCTGCTCGCGAGCGATGCGGTGGCGTCGCGGCTGCGTGAATCGCACAACCTGCCGGCCGGTGGGACGCAGCAGGATTTCGCGCAGCAGATCGCGGCGGAGCGGCGGCGCAATCAGGTGCTGGTCAAGCGGTCGGGGGGGTTGCTGGACTGAGGCCGGCGCGCACCTGCTGCTGATAGCGCGCCGGCGTGACGCCATACATGCCCGCAAATCGCCGCGTCAGGTGCGCCTGATCGGTGAGCCCGTTGTCGGCCGCCACCAGCGCCGGCGCGAGGCCGGCGGCCAGCTGCCGCTTCGCGCGGAACAGCCGCAACGCCATCAGCATCTGGTGTGGCGTCGCGTGGTGCCTCGCCTTGAAGCGGCGCTGGAAATGGAACGGACTCAGCCCGGCCGCCTGCGCCAGGTCGGCCAGCGTCAGCGGGTCGGCGAGGCGGTCGTGCATCAGCTCGATCGCACGCTGCAGCGGCGCGTCGACTTCGCTCGCGCGCTCGGATGATCCGCGGCGCGCATGCGGTTGCACCGCCTGCAGCAGGTCCAGCAGCGCACCATCGAACGCGAGTGGCGAATCGGCCGCCCACAGTGCCTGCAACGCTGCACTCGCACGCAGTGCGCTCAAGTCATGCCGCAACACCGGCTCGGCGAACGACCAGTCCGCCTCGCCGCTCACCTCGCGCAGCAGCGCCGCATCGACATACGCCATGCGGTAGCGCCAGCCATGCTCGGTCTCGGCGCGGCCGGTGTGCAGCACGTCGGGATTCATCAGCACC
The DNA here is from genome assembly GCF_054049715.1 of Rhizobacter sp. P5_C2. Classification (NCBI taxonomy): domain Bacteria; kingdom Pseudomonadati; phylum Pseudomonadota; class Betaproteobacteria; order Burkholderiales; family Sphaerotilaceae; genus Rhizobacter; species Rhizobacter sp. P5_C2. The sequence continues at coordinate 28,971 of NZ_JBFULV010000052.1, forward strand.
AGCGATTGCGGCGGCGCCAGGTGGTCGCTGCCGCGGTAGCGGAAACGCTCGACGCCGGCATCGATCACGCCGAAGCCATAGGCCTCGTGCGTGTGCGGCTCGAACGCGTAGCGCACGATGTGCGCGCGGTACAACTCGATGCCGCCACGGTGCGCGGGCTGCTTGAACTGCGCACGGTCGCTGGCGTGCTCGAAACGGTCGGGGACGGCTTCCACCGCACGATGATGGCATGCTGGGAGGCGATGAGTGCCCTGCCCATCCTCCCGCTCCACCCCGCCGACAGCTTGCGTGTGTCGGACCAGGAGCGCGCCAGGCTCGCGCAGTTCGTTACGCTGTCGATCGTGCTGCACGTGCTCGCAGTGATGTGGGTCGGCACGCAGACCGGCCAGCCGAACGGCGGCGCTGCGCCGCGCGCCGAGGCCTGGGGGCCGCTGCGGGTCACGCTGGCGCCGCCGCCATCGCGATCACCTGCGCGCGTGGCGCCGGTGGGACCCGTTGCACCGCGCGTGCCCGTCGCTCCACCGCCACCGCGCGCTGTCGTCGCGCCGCCGCCGGCCCCCGTCGCGAAGGCCGTGGCACCGGTGCCCACGCCCGCACCTGCGCCTCCTCGCGTCGAAGCTCCGCCGCCGGCGCCGGCGCCACCGAAGGTCGAGGTTCGGACGATGCCGGCACCGACACCCGCCGCACCGCGCATCGACCGCCCCGCACCCGCGCCGCAGCCGGCCGTGACCGAAGCGGCCGCGTCGGCACCCGAGCCGGCGGCGTCGCAACCGATGCCGCCAGCGCTGCCGCTGCCCGCAGCGCCTGTCGCGCCGCCGATGGCGATGCCCGTGCCGACACCCATGCCGTCGCTGCCCGAGGCGTTCCCGGAGCCTCTCCGGCGCCCCGAGCCAGTGGAATTGGTGCCGCCGCTCACCGTGCCGCCACCGCCGCCTGCACCCGCTCCTGCCCCGGTCCCGGCACCCGTTCCTGCACCTGTTCCTGCGCCTGTTCCGCCTCCGGCCCCCGTGCCGGCTCCCCCGGCCCCGGTCCCTGCGCCCGATCCGGTGTTCGCGCCCTCGCCCGCACCGCAGCCCGCGCAGCCTTCCACGCGGCGCGTCAGCCCCGGCACCACGGCCGAGCCGGCCACGGCGCCGTCCCCGGTGGGCCCGGCCACTGGCCTGAACGGCGAGACCGGCCGCGACGCCACCGCCCCGCCAGGCGCTCCCGGCGAGCCGAAGTTGAACCTGAACCTGCCGAGCCTGCGCAGCCGCGGCAGCAGCTTCGGTGGCGCGGCACCAGGCGTGCTGCCGCTGCTGCCGCCGCCGCCCGAGCGCAAGGCCAAGATCACCGAGGAGCTCGACAAGGCCGGCCGCGCCGACTGCCGCACCGCCTACAACGGCATGGGCCTGCTGGCGGCGGTGCCGCTCGCAGTCGATGCGGTCAAGGGCAGCGGGTGCAAGTGGTAGCGGGCCGCACGCTCCGTTCAGCGCGCCGGCACCGCCGCCAGCGGCGCGGCCACCACCACCTCCTTGTCGATCGCGCGCTCGGCAGCGGCGGCAGGCACGGCGGCCGCTGCAAGCAGCAGCGCGCATGAGACTCCGAGAGCGATGAAGCGCATGGCTTTCTCCGGCGATCTGGCGGCGCCAGACACTACCATCGCGGGCATGTCTGCTCAAGCGCCCACCTCCCCCGGCCCCCTCGCCGGCCTGAAGGTGCTCGAACTCGGCCAGCTGATCGCCGGCCCGTTCGCCGCCAAGACGCTGGCCGACTTCGGCGCCGACGTGATCAAGGTCGAACCGCCCGGCAGCGGCGACCCGCTGCGCCAGTGGCGCCTGATGCACGAAGGCACCAGCGTCTGGTGGGAGGTGCAGTCGCGCAACAAGCGCAGCCTGGCGCTCGACCTGAAGCAGCCCGAGGCGCGCGACATCGTGCGCCGGCTCGCCGCCGAGAGCGACGTGCTGGTCGAGAACTTCAAGCCCGGCGTGATGGAAGCCTGGGGCCTCGGCTACGAGACGCTGTCGGCCGCCAACCCGGGCCTCGTGATGCTGCGCATCAGCGGCTATGGCCAGACCGGCCCCTACAAGGACCGGCCGGGCTTCGGCGTCGTCGCCGAGGCGATGGGCGGGCTGCGCCACCTGACCGCCGAGCCGGGCCGCGTGCCGGTGCGCGTGGGCGTCAGCATCGGCGACACGCTGGCCTCGCTGCACGGCGTGATCGGCATCCTGATGGCCTTGCAGCACCGGCACGCCAGCGTGTCGCCCGAGGCGCCGAAGGGGCGTGGGCAAGTCATCGACGTGGCACTCTACGAAGCCGTCTTCAACTGCATGGAAAGCCTGTTGCCCGAGTACAGCGCCTTCGGCACCGTGCGAGAGCCGGCCGGCTCGGCGCTGCCCGGCATCGCCCCGAGCAACGCCTACGCCTGCCACGACGGCTGGGTGCTGGTGGCCGGCAACGGCGACAGCATCTTCAAGCGGCTGATGGCCGCGATCGGCCGCGACGACCTCGGCCGCGACCCGGCGCTGGCCGGCAACGCCGGGCGTGTCGCGCGGGTCGCCGAGATCGATGCGGCGATCGGCGCCTGGGCCGCGCCGCGCAGCGTCGCCGAGGTGCTCGACGCACTGAACGCCGCGCACGTGCCGGCCGGGCGCATCTACACCGCGCGCGACATCGCCGACGACCCGCACTACCGCGCGCGCGGCATGTTGCAGCGCATCACCAGCGCGCAGGGCCTGTCGCTCGAGACACCGGGTATCGTGCCGAGCCTGAGCGCGACGCCCGGCTCGATCCGCCGCCGGGCCCCGACCCTCGGCGAAGACAGCGAGGCGGTGCTGCGCGAGATCGGCGTGACCCCCGAGCAACTGGCTGCGCTGCGCGAGCGCGGCGTTCTCTGATCCACGCCTCCAGAACCGGAGCGATCCTCATGCAAGAGCGCCCCCACCGCAGCCCCGTCGTGCTGGTCCTCGCCTACCTGGCGGTGGGCACGGCCTGGGTGCTGTTCTCCGAGCATGCGGCGCTCGCGCTGACCAGCGACCCGCGCCAGCTGACGCTGGTGCACACGATCCAGGGCCTGCTGTTCGTCGCGATGTCGGGCTGCCTGCTGATCCTGCTGCTGCGCTCGCTGACCACGCGTGCCAGCACCGAAGACACGGTGCTGCACGAGATCGCCGTCAGCTACGAGCAGATGTTCCACGCCAACCCGCAGCCGATGTGGATCTACGACGCGCTGTCGCTGCGCTTCCTCGACGTGAACGGCGCGGCGATCGCGCAGTACGGCTGGTCGCGCGAGGAGTTCCTGCAGATGACGCTGGCCGACCTGCGCCCGCCGGAGGATGTCCCGGCGATGGAAGCGCAGGTGCGCCTGGCGCGCGCACCCGATGCGGCCGGCGTCACGTCGTCGGGTCCGTGGCGCCACCGCTGCAAGGACGGTCGCGAGCTGCTCGCGCGCATCAGCGCGCACAGCCTGCAGTTCGGCGACCGCAGCGCGCGGCTGTGCCTGGTGACCGACGTGACGGCGCAGCAGGCGCTGGCCGCCGAGCGCGAGCAGATGATCACGCAGCTGCAGCATTCGCGCGAATGGCTGGATGCCGCGATCGACGGCGGCCGCATCGGCCTGTGGGCACGCGACCTGCGCAGCGGCGTGCTGACACTCGGCGGGCGCTGGGCCGACCTGATCGGAACGACCCCGGACGATTTCAACTCACGCTTCGGCGAGATCGCCGCCGACAGCTTCGAGAAGCTGTGCCACCCCGACGACCTGCCGGGGGCTGTCGCACGCTTCCGCGCCTTCCTGCGCGACCAGAGCCAGCCCTATGCCGACGAATACCGGCTGCGCCATGCCGACGGCCACTGGGTGTGGGTGTTGAGCCGCGGCCACGTCGCCGAGCGCGATGCCGACGGGCGCATCCTGCGCATGGTCGGCAGCTTCGCCGACATCAGCGACGTGAAAACGGCCCAGGCGGCGCGCGAGCAGCAGCATGCGGCCGAGCAGGCCAACGCGATGAAGTCGCAGTTCCTCGCGCGCGTGAGCCATGAGCTGCGCACGCCGCTCAATGCCGTGCTGGGTTTCTCGCAGCTGCTGCGGCTGGACACCGCGATGCCGCTGCAAGCCCCGCAGCTGGAGCGCGTCGACCACATCGAGCGCGCCGGCCAGCACCTGCTGCGCCTGATCACCGACCTGATGGACCTGAGCAAGGTCGAGGTCGGCGCGATGGACATGCACAGCGTGCCGGTCGACCTGCAGGCGCTGGCCGACGAGGCGCTCGCGATGGTGGCGGGCGACGCCGGCCAGCGCGGCATGCACATCGAGCGTGCGTTCGAACCCGGCCTGCCACTCGCGCTGGCCGACCCGCTGCGGCTGAAGCAGTCGGTGCTGAACCTGCTGTCCAACGCGATCAAGTACGGTGCCCCCGGTGGAACCCTCCGGGTGACGCTGCACCGAGGCGAGGCAGGCGCGCTGCAGCTGGCGGTCTGGAACAGCGGGTCCGGCCTCGGCGACGAGCAGCTCGCGCGCCTGTACGAGCCGTTCAACCGGCTGGGCCGCGACACCGGGGCCGAGCCCGGCAGCGGCATCGGCCTGGCGATCAGCCGCCAGCTCATCGAGAGCATGGGCGGGCGCATCGAGGCCCGCAGCCAGCAAGGGGCCTGGGCCGAGTTCACGCTCACACTGCGCAGCGCCGCGCCAGCCTCCGCCGGCTGAAATCCGGCCGCGCCGACGCGGCGCGCAGCGCCGCATCCCGCAGCCCGGGCCATGTCATGGCCCACCATTTGCTTTGCTGTTTTTCACACGGGTGACACAAATGCCTACCCGTTCGTGAGGAACTTGAGCAGTTGCTGTTTCCCCGAGATCACAAGCGGGGGCGCTCTGATCAGGATGGAGGCTGAGCAAGGGGGCGGCGAATTGTCCGGCCTCGGGCACATGGCGGCAGCGGAGGGATCCTTTCGCTGCCTTTCTTTTGGCGCCAGAAGATCCTGGCACTTGATCGAAGGATGCGAATGTTCCGCTTGAAGTACGTGAGCGCGACCGTCATGGCGCTGTGCGCCGCCGGCGCCACCCCCGCATGGGCTCAGACGACGGACACCCCGGCCCCCGAGACGCCGAGCGCGGCACAGAAGACGCTGCAACGCGTCGAGGTCACCGGTTCGCGCATCAAGCGCATCGATGCCGAGACCGCCTCTCCGGTGCAGGTGATCACCCGTGAGCAGATCGACCGCTCCGGTGCGCAGTCGGTCACGCAGCTGCTGGGCCGCCTGCCGGCCAGCAATGCCGGTAACTTCAATTCGAACGCGGTCGCGAGCTTCACGCCCGGTGCCGGCGGCGTCTCGCTGCGCGGCCTCGGTTCGCAGTCAACGCTGGTGCTGATCAACGGCCGCCGCATGGCGCCGTACGGCTTCGCGTCGGGCGGCCAGCAATCGTTCTTCGACATCAACTCGATCCCGCTCGACGTCGTCGAGCGAGTGGAAGTGCTGCTGGACGGCGCATCGGCCATCTACGGCTCCGATGCGATCGCCGGCGTCATCAACGTGATCCTGCGCAAGAACTACAACGGCCTGTCGCTGTCGGGCAGCGGCGCCCAGTCGGGCTACCACGACGGCGAATCGGGCAAGTTCAGCACCACCTGGGGCAAGGGCGACCTCGACAACGACAAGTACAACTTCTTCCTGAACTACTCGCACGAGCAGCAGAACTCGGTGAAGGCCTCGCAGCGGCCGATGACCTCGAGCGCCGACTTCCGCCGCTTCGGGCTGAACGACCTGCGCTCGGCCTACGGCTACCCGGGCAACCTCTACGACCCGGCCACCGGTGCGTTCCTCGGGCCGATGCCGGGCTGCAAGCCGCTGAACGAGCCGGGCGCCGCCACCAACGGCCGCTGCTACTACCAGGGCACCGACCACCAGGACCTTGTGCCGGAGACCAAGCAGGATGCGCTGTTCGGCGCCGGCACGCTGGACCTCGGCGGCGGCTTCGAGCTGTTCGGCGATGCGCTGTTCGTGCGCAACAAATACAAGGGCGAGTCGCCGTCGTACAACACCGGGACCTACCAGGGGCAAGGCACGCTGCCCAACATCTTCATCACGCTGCCGGCCAACCACCCGCAGAACACCACCGGCGCCGACGTGGGGCTGCGCTATCGCTTCATGGACGTGCTGCACACCACCGAGGTGACGGCGGATACGGCGCGGTTGGTCGTGGGCGGGCGCGGCACCGTCGCTGGCTGGGATGCCGAGAGCGCGCTGATGTTCTCCGGCACGCGCGCACGCGTCACGACCCGCGGCCTGATCAACGATTCGGTGCTGACCGGCGGCCAGGTGGTCGATGCCAATGGCGTCGCGAACCCGAACTTCATCTTCGGCAACCCGGGCGCGAACGATCCGGCGCTGATGGCAGCCCTCTACCCGACGCTGCGCGACGAAGGCAAGACCAGCACCACGTCGATCGACCTGCGCGGCTCGCGCGAGCTGATGAAGCTGCCGGCCGGCGGGCTGGGCCTGGCGCTCGGCGTCGAGCTGCGCCGCGAGTCGTTCAAGAGCACGCCGGACAGGCTGACCGCGACGGACCAGATCAGCGTCCTCGGTGGCGCCTCGTCCGACGGCTCGCGCAACGTCAGCGCGATCTATGCCGAGCTGTCGATCCCGATCACCAAGACCTTCGAGGCCTCGCTCGCGACGCGCACCGACCATTACAGCGACTTCGGCAGCGCCACCGTGCCGAAGGCCGGTCTGAAGTGGAAGGTGCTGCCGAACGTGGCGCTGCGCGCCACCTATGCCGAGGGCTTCCGCGCCCCGTCGCTGACCGAGACGACGCAGTCACCCGTCAAGGCCTTCTACACCGGCATCCGCGATCCGAAGCTCTGCCCGGATCCGAACAACCCCAACCCCGACCCCAACCCCAACTGCGACCTGTCGCTCGAGGCACTGTCGGGCTCCAACCCGAACCTGAAGCCCGAGAAGTCGAAGAGCTTCACGGCCGGCCTGGTGTTCGAGCCGAGCGAGAACGTCTCGCTGTCGTTCGACGCCTACAAGATCAAGCGCCGTGACGAGATCTCGTCGATCGATCCGGACTACCTGCTGGCCAACGAGGCGAACTATCCGGGCTACGTGGTGCGCAACCAGGCCGGCGAGATCGACGGCCTGAACCTGCAGTACACCAACCTCGGTTCGACCCGGATCTGGGGCTACGACATCGAATTGAAGGCGCGCCAGGATCTCGGCTCGGCCGGCCGCGTCGGCCTGACCGTCGTCTACAACAAGATGCCGCGCTACCTGGTCGCGAACGTGAAGGACGCACCGGAAGTCGACTACGCCGGCACCTACAACCAGCCGAAGGAGCGCTTCAAGGCCGGCATCGACTGGGACATCGGCGACTGGTCGACCACGCTGAGCGGCAACTACACCGGCGGCTTCCTGCGTGCCTTCACGCCGGCCGACCTGAGCTGCTCGTACGCCAGCGGTGCGCACCCGGACCTGTGCCGCGTGAAGGCCTGGTCCACCGCCGACCTGTTCGTACAGTACAAGGGCTTCAAGAACCTGATGCTGAGCGTGAACGTCGACAACATCGAGAATCGCGAACCGCCGATCGACGAGCGCCTGGTCACCCGCTACATCGCGTACAACCCGGGCTACCACAGCCAGATGGGCCGAACCGTGACGCTGGCGGCCAAGTACACGTTCTGGTGATGCAGGGCGGCAGCTGCCGCCAACTGCAACGAAGGGGACCCGCTGGGTCCCCTTTTTTCATGCGTCTCTCTTGAGATCGCGAAAGGCCGCAAACAGCCACGAGCGCATGCCGACCACCAGCGTGTAGGCGCGCCGCTGGTCGGCCGGCAGCTTCTGGTCGGCCAGGTGCTGCTGCGCGAAATCCTGCCCGACGCGCTGCAGCCGCTCGACGAAGCTCGACGCCAGGCTGGTGCCGATCTGGCCGTGCACCAGCATCAGCATCTCGCCCTCGCCGTCGAAGCCGCTGTTGAAGTAGTCGTCGGCGACGTGCTCGCGGAAGAACGCCATCACCGGGCCGTTCGGCCGCCAGCGGAAGGTCTTGGCCACCTGCAGCCGGTAGCGGTTCATCGGCCGCAGCTCGATGATGCCCAGCCGGTCGAGCTGCAACAGGTAACGCACGCAATCGGCCTCGTTGAAGGTGTAGGTGCCGATCATCTGCTCGAAGGTCCACTGGCTCATGCAGCAGATCGCCAGCAGCAGCAGGCGGCGGTCGGCCACCACCGCCTTCTCCTGCTCGAGCGTCAGCTCGCTGCGCAGCGGCTGCGCATCGGCGATCTGGCGCGCCAGTTCGGCGAAGTCCATCTTCAGCACGCGCAGCACGTCGTCGATGCGCGACAGCGCCATGTCGCCCTTCGCGAAGATGCGCTTGATGCTGGATTCCGACATCGACAGTTCGTCGGCAAGGCGGGCGTAGGTGATGTCGGCGCGCTTCAGCTCGGCCTTCAGCGCCTGGACCAGGTCCTGGGTGGTGCTCATCGCAATCCTCAAAAAGTACCGCCAAACGATACCCGAGAGCCATGCCACCGCAACCCCTCCTGGGAGGGATTGAACTTCGGTCCGGGACAGATGAACATCCGCTCCGTCTTCAACCACCCCATCGAGAGCTCCATGCAACCCACCCTGATCCGCAAAGACACCACGGCCTGGAAGGCCCAGGTCTGGATCTCGTTCGGCACCGCCGCCACGCTGTGCGCGACCGGCCTCGCCTACCTGCCCGGCGAGGACATCCAGCGGGCCTTCATGGTGATGGGCTACGTGTTCTGCCTCTCGACCGCCTTCGCGCTGGCCAAGTACATCCGCGACAACGAGATGCGAAAGAACGACACGCCGATGTGGGGCTTCGTGGTGTGGGGCGGCTTCGCGCTGGCGATGACGCTGACCGGCTGGGGCCTGTGGCGCATGGAGATCAACCCGACCTGGAAGGCCTACCTGGGCGTGTGCTGGCTGTTCCTGATCTCGAGCGTGTTCACGCTGGCCAAGACGCTGCGCGACGCCCACGAGGCGGCACTGGCCGAAGCCCGCCGCGACGGCATGCGCTCGATGCGCGAAGCCGAGTGAACCCCTGAACCCTTCACCGGAGACGACCATGAAGCGATTTGCCTTGCATTGCCTGCTGTCGGCCGCCCTGCTGGCCGCCGGCGCCCCGGCGGTGCACGCCCACCCGCCGAACGCCTCGGACGCCAGCGCGCTGTCGCTGCTGCCGATCGCGATCTCGGTCAGCGCGCCGGCGATGATCCTGTCGGCCGGCGCGATCTTGAGCGTCGTCGCGGTCGAGGCCTCGGCCGACGGCGCGGTCTGGGTGCTCGAACGGGCGTCCGACGGCGCGCGCGCCAGCCTGCGCCTGTCGGGGCAGCTGGCCGGCGCGATGTCGGTGGCGGCCGGCACCACGGTGATGGTGGCCGCGATCAGCACCGGCTGGGTGCTGTCGGCCGCCGGCCAGGCGATCGCCTTCATCCCGAACGAGATCGGCAAGGCGCTGCTCTACAACGAGCGGGTCACGCTGTGAACGCCCGCGCGGCGCTGGCGATCGCGTTGCTCGCCGCGGCGCCGCTCGCCCAGGCCGGCCGTTCGTGCGAGCGCAAGCTGCCCGAGGCCCGCAACGTCGAGCGCGCGATGACGCTGGCCGAGCACACCGCACAGCGCCTGGACGCGAGCGGCGCGCAGGTGGTGCTGGTGGCGCGCGTCGGCCAGAACCTGAGCGAGTACGGCCAGCGCTACTCGCACTTCGGCATCGCCTACCGCGACGCGCCGGGCGCGCCCTGGCGTGTCGCGCACAAGCTGAACCAGTGCGGCACCGCGAAGGCCGCGGTGTACCGCCAGGGCCTCGGCGAGTTCTTCCTCGACGACCTGTACGACTATGAGGCCGGCGTGGTGGTGCCGAGCCCCGAGATCCAGGCCCGGCTGCTGCCGGCGCTGCGCGACAACCGGCGCCTGGCCCAGCTGCACACGCCGGCCTACAGCATGGTCGCCTACCCGTGGGCGCAGACCTACCAGCAGTCGAACCAGTGGGCGATCGAGACGCTCGCGGCGGCGCAGGAGCCGTCGATCACGACCCGTCCGCAGGCCCAGGCCTGGCTGCGCGAGCACGGCTACGTGCCGGACACGCTGCACCTGTCGGCCTTCCAGCGGCTGGGCGCGCGCATGACGGCCGCCAATGTCGCGTTCGACGACCACCCGAATTCGAAGCGATTCGCCGATCGCATCGAAACCGTCACGGTCGACTCGGTCTTTCGCTGGATGGGACGCAGCGGGCTGGGTGGTTCCATCACCGTTGTGCGGTAGATTGCCCGGCGGCGCCCCGCACGACAACAACAGACAGCAACCAGGAGACACCGTGGACCCCCACGCGCACCCCAACCAGTTCGCACTGCTCGGCCAGCGCCGCTTCGCGCCGTTCTTCTGGACGCAGTTCCTCGGCGCCGGCAACGACAACCTGTTCAAGTTCGCGTTCACCGTGCTGGTGACCTACAAGGTGCAGGTGTCGTGGCTGTCGCCGCAGCTCGCCGGGTTGGTGATCGGCGCGCTCTTCATCCTGCCTTTCCTGCTGTTCTCGGCCACCAGCGGCCAGCTGACCGACAAGTACGACAAGACGCGCGTGATCCAGCTCGTCAAGTCGCTCGAGATCGCGATCATGCTGCTGGCCGCCTGGGGCTTCTGGGTCACCAACGTGCCGGTGCTGCTGGCCTGCGTGTTCCTGATGGGGCTGCACTCCACGCTGTTCGGCCCGGTGAAGTTCGCCTACCTGCCGCAGCACCTGGGCGAGCGCGAGCTGACCGGCGGCAACGGCATGGTCGAGATGGGCACCTTCGTCGCGATCCTGCTCGGCCAGGTGGCCGGCGGGCTGCTGGTGGGCATCCCCGAAGTCGGGCGCCACTACGTCGCGATCGGCTGCATCGCGGTCGCGCTGCTCGGCCGGCTGACCTCGCAGTACGTGCCGCCGTCGCCATCGACCGACCCGGGGCTCAAGATCAACTGGAACCCGGTCACCGAGACCTGGCGCAACCTGAAGCTCGCGAACCAGAACGTCGCGGTGTTCCGCTCGCTGCTGGGCATCTCGTGGATGTGGTTCTTCGGTGCGGTCTTCCTGTCGCTGTTCCCGGCCTTCGCGAAGGAGGTGCTGCACGGCGACGAGCAGGTCGCCTCGCTGCTGCTGGTGGTGTTCTCGATCGGCATCGGCACCGGCTCGCTGCTGTGCGAGGTGGTGTCGCGCCGGCATGTCGAGATCGGCCTGGTGCCGCTGGGCGCGATCGGCATGAGCATCTTCGCGATCGACCTGTTCTTCGCGTCGCGCGGGCTGCCCGATTCGGCGCAGCTGTCGCTCGCGGGCTTCGTGTCGGTCGGCGCGCACTGGCGCGTGATGGCCGACCTGGCGCTGCTGAGCCTGTTCGCCGGCCTGTACAGCGTGCCGATGTACGCGATGATCCAGCTGCGCTCGCAGCCCAGCCACCGCGCCCGCATCATCGCGGCCAACAACATCCTGAACGCGCTGTTCATGATCGTCAGCGCGGTGCTGGTCGGCGCGCTGCTGAAGGCGGGGCTGTCGATCCCGCAGGTGTTCCTGATCGTCGGCGTGCTGAACGCGATCGTCGCGTTCTACATCTTCCTGGTGGTGCCGGAGTACCTGCTGCGCTTCATCGCGCTGATCGCCACCCGCTGCATCTACCGCTTCAAGGTGCGCGGCGACGAGCACATCCCGCTGAAGGGCGCGGCCATCCTGGTGTGCAACCACGTCAGCTTCGTCGACGCGGTGCTGCTGATGGCGGCGAGCCCGCGGCCGATCGCCTTCATCATGGACCACCGCATCTTCAAGCTGCCGGTGCTGGGCTGGATGTTCAAGCTGGCGAAGGCGATCCCGATCGCGCCGCAGCGCGACGATCCGAAAGTCTACGAGCAGGCCTTCGAACGCGCCCGCGCGGTGTTGGCCGACGGCGAGCTGGTGTGCATCTTCCCCGAGGGCGCGATCACCAAGGACGGCCAACTCGGCGAGTTCAAGGGTGGCGTGATGAAGCTGCTCGAGACGCACCCGGTGCCGGTGATCCCGCTCGCGCTGCAGAACCTGTGGGGCTCGTTCTTCTCGCGGGTGGAGCAGGGCGGCGCGATGGTCAAGCCGTTCCGGCGCGGCATGTTCTCGCGCGTCGGCATGGTGGCCGGCGTGCCGCTGGCGCCGGGCGAGGTGACGCCGGACGGGCTGCGCAAGCGGGTCGGCGAACTGCTGGCCAGCTGACCCAGGCACACCGATTGCCCCGAGGTCTTGCATCCAATCGCTCGACCCATACCTACAAGCAGTCATGAACCTTCCGAACCTGCCCTTCCTCAGCCGCCGCAACGACGGGGACTTCCCGTCGGTGTGGCCCGCGCTGCAGCGTGCCCACCATTGCATGGTGACGACCCGCCTGGCCAGCGGCGACCCGCATGCCGCCCGGGTGCGGATCTCGATGACCTCGGGCGACGGCCCGCCGCATGTGTGGCTGATGGTCCCGCGCGACAGCCGGGTCGCCCGCGACATCGACCTCGACCCGAACCTGACGCTGTCGTTCGTCGAGCCACGCTCGCAGCAGCTCGTGCATCTGACAGGCGAGGTCGCGCTGGTCGAGGCGCACCACGACCCGGTGTACCTGCACCCGAGCGTGCGCCATGCGCCGGACCTGAACATCGTCGAAGGCGAACAGGATTTCGTGATGCTGCGGGTCGACCTCCCGAGCGACCAGCGCCCGCGCACGCAGATGGACGGCGCGCACCCGGCCGACTTCAGCGTGTCGCGGCCGCGGCAGTGGTCCGAGACGATGCCGTCGGCCTGACACCTCTCGGGCCGCGCCTTCAGCGGCCCGCGACGATCGCGCGCGAGAAGGTCTTGCGCACCGTCGTCAGGTGCCGGCGCATCGCCTGCCGGGCGGCCGCCGGGTCGTGGGCCGCGATGGCCTCCAGCACGCGCCGGTGGTCGTCGACCGCGGCGACATGCAGGCCGGGCGTCGTGAACAGCGTTTCCATCCGCTCCTGCATCGGCGTGTAGCGCTGGTCCCACAGCGTCGTCACGATGAACAGCAGCGCCGCATTGCCGCTGGCGCGCGCGATGCCGATGTGGAAGGCGCGGTCGCCGTCGTGCAGCATCGGGTTGCGGGCATGGTCCTGCACCATCTGGTCCAGGCTGCGTTGCAAACCCTGCAGGTCCTGCGCGGTCGCGTGGCGCGCGGCCAGCGCGGCGGTCTCGGTCTCGACCACCAGCCGCGCCTCCAGCAGTTCGAGCGGGCCGACCGGCGGCTCGTCCTCTGACGTGGCCGCCGCGACGACGGATGCCGGGGCCTTCGGCGCCGACGCATCCAGCACCTGCACGCCGGCGCCGACGCGCACCGACACCCGCCCCTGCACCTCCAGCGCGATCAGCGCCTCGCGCACCGAGGCCCGGCTGACGCCAAGCTGGTCGGCCAGCTCGCGCTCCGGCGGCAGGTAGCTGCCGACGCCGAAACGGCCGCTGTCCATCGACTCGCGCAGCACGCCGGCAATGTGCTGGTACAGGCGCTTGGTCTCGATCGGCGGCAGTCGCTGGTGGCTCATCGGTCGATTTTCCCATCAGGGTCAACCCGGTTGCCGCGGATCGCTGGCGATCGCAACAATGGTCTATTGGTCTGACCTTTATACCTTTTCAGGCCGACCCCAGGAAGCCGGAATGAACCCTGCCAGCGACCCGCCCGCCACCGATCCCCGCCTGCTGCTGCTGAACCCGGCCGACAACTGCCTGGTGGCCTGCCGCGCGTTGCCGGCCGGCGAGACGCTGCTGATCGACGGCGAGCCGGTGACGCTGCCACGGCCGGTCGGGATGGCGCACAAGCTGGCGCGGCGTGCGCTGGCGGTCGGCGACAAGGTGCTGCGCTACGGCGCGGTGATCGGCAGCGTGCAGCGGCCGATCGCGCGCGGCGAGCACATCCACACCGACAACCTCGGCAGCGATTACCTGCCGACCTACACGCTGCAGGACGGCTCGAAATATGTCCTCTCCACCCATGACTGAGCCCCTGCCCGAACTGACCGGCTTCCCCCGCGCCGACGGCCGCAAGGGCATCCGCAACGTCGTCGCGGTGGCCTACCTCGTCGAGTGCGCGCACTTCGTCGCGCACGAGGTGACGCAGACCTTCCGCGGCGAGCCGGTGCACCTGGTCGGCTTCCCCGGCTGCTACCCGAACGCCTATGCCGACAAGATGATGCGCCGCCTGCTGACGCACCCGAACGTCGGTGCGGTGCTGCTGGTGTCGCTCGGCTGCGAAAGCTTCGACAAGCGCGGCCTGGAGGCCGAGGTCGCGGCCAGCGGCCGGCCGGTGCACACGCTGACGATCCAGGAGCGCGGCGGCACGCGCAAGACGCTGGCCGAGGGCGTCGAGTGGGTGCGCTGGGCGCTCGCCGAACTCGACGCGCAACCGCGCGTGCCGATGCGCTGGGATGAACTCATCGTCGCGACCGTCTGCGGTGGCAGCGACGGCACCAGCGGCATCACCGCGAACCCGGCGGTCGGCCGCGCGTTCGACACGCTGATCGCGCGCGGCGCCGCCTGCATCTTCGAGGAGACCGGCGAGCTGGTCGGCTGCGAGTTCCACATGCAGCGGCGTGCCGCGACGCCCGAGCTCGGCGACGAGATCGTGCGCTGCGTCGCGAAGGCGGCGCGCTACTACGAGACGCTCGGCCACGGCAGCTTCGCGCCCGGCAATGCCGACGGCGGCCTGACGACGCAGGAGGAGAAGTCGCTGGGCGCCTACGCGAAGAGCGGCGATTCGCCGATCAGCGGCCTGATCAAGCCCGGCGACATCCCGCCCACCGGCGGCCTGTACCTGCTCGACGTGGTGCCCGACGGCGAGGTGCGCTTCGGCTTTCCGAACATCTCCGACAACGCCGAGATCGTCGAGCTGATCGCCTGCGGCGCGCACCTGACGCTGTTCACGACCGGCCGCGGCTCGGTGGTCGGCTCGGCGATCTCGCCGGTGATCAAGGTGTGCGCCAACCCGGACACCTACGACCTGCTGGCCGACGACATGGACGTCAACGCCGGGCGCATCCTGCACGGCGCGGCCACGCTCGACGAGGTCGGCGCCGAGATCGTCGCACTGGTGCAGGACGTCGGCCACGGCCGCGAGACGGCCAGCGAATCGCTCGGCCACCGCGAGTTCATCCTCACCTACAAGGCCTTCGAGCCGATCGGGCCGAGCTGTCTGCCGATCCGCGCGATGCCTTCGATGCAACAGGCCACACCATGACGACCCTTCCGACCCGCATGCTCCCGCGCACCCGCCACGTGCTGACCACGCTCGGCATGGGCGGCGCGCCGCTCGGCAACATGTACGACGTGATCTCCGAGGCCGCGTCGCGCGCGGCTTTCGACGCCGCGTGGGCCGCCGGCATCCGCTTCTTCGACACCGCGCCGTTCTACGGCTACACGCTGTCGGAGCGGCGATTCGGCGAGGCGCTGCGCGAGCACCCGCGCGACCAGTGGGTGCTGAGCAGCAAGGTCGGCCGGCTGCTGAAGCCGCTGTCGCCGCATGCCCCGCCGCGCGCCTTGCCGGCCGGCGAGACCGCGTGGCAGGACCCGCTGCCGTTCGAGGTGCAGTACGACTACAGCGCCGGCGCGATCCGCCGCTCGGTCGAGGACAGCCTGCAGCGCCTGGGCACCAACCGCCTCGACCTCGCGCTGGTGCACGACATCGGCCGCGTGACGCACGGCGAGCGCCACGAGTTCCACTGGCGGCAGCTCACCAGCGGCGGCGGGCTGCGCGAGATGGAGACGCTGCGCCGCGAAGGCCTGATCGGCGCGATCGGGCTCGGCGTCAACGAATGGGAGATCGTGCGCGACACGATGGAGCACGTCGACCTCGACTGCACGCTGCTGGCCGGCCGCTACACGCTGCTGGAGCAGCAGTCGCTCGACCCCTTCCTCGCGCGCTGCGTGGAGCGCGGCGTCGGCATCATCGTCGGCGGGCCGTTCAACTCCGGCATCCTCGCGGCCGGGCTGCGCCGGCCGAGCAGCACGCTGAAGTTCAACTACGCGGCGGCGCCGGCCGAGGTGCTCGGGCGCGTCGCCCGCCTGCAGGCGGTGTGCGACGGCTTCGAGGTGCCGCTCGCGGCGGCGGCGCTGCAGTTTCCGCTCGGCCACCCGGCGGTGGTGTCGTGCGTGCCGGGGCCGCGCAATGCGGACGAGCTGAACGGCATCGTGCGCTGGATGACGCAGCCGATTCCGGCCGCGCTGTGGAGCGCGCTGCGCGAGCAGGGGCTGATCGATGCCGACGCGCCGGTGCCGGGAGCGGATCGGTGACGTACCGCATCGATGCGCACCAGCATTTCTGGTCGATCGAGCGCGACGACTATGGTTGGCTCACTCCTGAGTTGACGCCGCTGTACCGCGACTTCGGCCCCACCGACCTGCAGCCGCTGCTGGCCGCCCACGGCGTGCGCGGCACCGTGCTCGTGCAGGCCGCGCCGACACTCGCCGAAACGCAGTGGCTGCTGCACCTGGCCGCAACGCACGACCTGGTGCGCGGCGTCGTCGGCTGGGTCGACCTGACACGCGGCGACGCGGTACCGGCCATCGAGGCACTCGCCGCCAATCGGTTGCTGAAGGGCGTGCGCCCGATGCTGCAGGACCTGGCCGACCCGGCCTGGATCGCCACCGCGCCCATCGATGCCGCGGTGGGCGCAC
This sequence comes from Rhizobacter sp. P5_C2, assembly GCF_054049715.1. Taxonomy (NCBI): domain Bacteria; kingdom Pseudomonadati; phylum Pseudomonadota; class Betaproteobacteria; order Burkholderiales; family Sphaerotilaceae; genus Rhizobacter; species Rhizobacter sp. P5_C2. The sequence continues at coordinate 45,622 of NZ_JBFULV010000052.1, forward strand.
TCGTGCGCCACGGCCTGCGCTTCGACGCGCTGGTGAAGCCGCCTCATTTGCCGCACCTGCTGGCCTTTGCGCAGCGGCACCCTGCGCTGCCGATCGTGATCGACCATGCCGCGAAGCCCGACATCGCACGCGGTGCCTTCAGCGCCTGGCGGCGCGGGCTGCAGGCCCTGGCGCAGTTGCCGGGCATGCACTGCAAGCTGTCCGGACTGGCCACCGAAGCGGGCGCCGGCTGGAGCGCCGCGATGCTGCGCCCCTACATGGAGACCGTGCTGGAGCTGTTCGGCCCGCGCCGCGTGATCTGGGGCAGCGACTGGCCGGTGCTGACGCTGGCCGGCCGCTATGCCGACTGGATCGCGGCGACCGAGCAGGTGCTGGCGCCGCTGGATGCCGACGATCGCCACGCGGTGTGGGCCGGCAATGCCGAGCGCTTCTACCGCCTGGACGGAGTGACCCCGCTGTGAAACACAACAAGGATGGAGACACCATGAACCGCAGATCGATTCCTCTCTGGGCGACGCTCGCCTGCGCCGCTGCCATCGGCATGCCCGGCGCGCAGGCGCAGACCACCAAGCAGTACGCGGGCGTCACGCTGAACGTGATGACCTTCACCGGCCCGCAGATCGCCGAGCCGCTGCAGCGCCGCGGCAAGGAGTTCGAGGCCGCCACCGGCGCCAAGGTCAACGTGATCACGGTGCCGTACTCGGACCTGTACCAGAAGCTGCTGACCGACTGGTCGACCGGCACCAACTCGATCGATGCCGCGATCCTCGCGCCGCAGTGGATGCCCGACTACGTCGGCTTCCTCGAGGACCTGAGCCCGCGCGTGAAGGCCGACACCAAGCTGCGCGAGGACGACGTGGCGCCGTTCTTCCGCGAGTTCTCGCAGAAGTACGGCGGCAAGACCTACACGGTGACGCTGGACGGCGACTTCCACATCGCCTACTACCGCAGCGACGTGCTGGCCAAGCTCGGCAAGAAGCCGCCGCAGACCTGGGACGAGTACCTCGACATCGCGAAGGCCGCGCACGGCAAGGACTTCGGCGACGGCAAGCCGATCGTCGGCTCGTGCATCGCGAAGAAGCGCGGCGCGCAGTCGTTCTGGATGATCACCTCGGTGGCCGGCGCCTTCCTGCAGGCCAAGGGCACCAGCGAGGGCGCGTTCTTCGACCCGGCGACGATGAAGCCGCTGGTCAACAACGACGCCTTCGCGCGGGCGCTGGAGATCTACAAGGAGACCGGCAAGTACGGCCCGCCGAACGAGATCAACATGGACGTTGGCGACACCCGCACGCTGTTCGTCAGCGGCGGCTGCGCGCTGACCGTCGACTGGGGCGACATCGGCCCGCTGGCGGTCGACCCGAAGGCCTCGAAGGTGGTCGACAAGGTCGGCGCGCTGATGCTGCCCGGCACGAGCAAGGTGCTCGACCGCGCGAGCGGCAAGCTGGTGGCCTGCGACGCGACGCGCTGCCCGCACGCGGTGAACGGCGTGAACCGCGCGCCGTTCGCGGCCTTCGGCGGCTGGTCGGGTGCGATCAACGCGAAGGCCAAGCCGCAGGCCAAGGATGCGGCCTATGCGCTGTTCTCGTACATGTCGCAGCCGGAGCAATCGAACGTCGACGTGACGGTCGGCGCGACCGGCTTCAACCCGTACCGGCAGAGCCAGTTCAAGGACATGGGCCCGTGGAAGAAGGCCGGCATGTCGGACAAGGCAGCCAAGGACTACCTGACCGCGATCCAGGATTCGCTGAACTCGCCGAACATGGTGCTGGACCTGCGCATCCCGTTCAACCAGCGCTACCAGCAGGTCGCGCTGGACACCGCGATGGCGCGCTTCCTGGCCGGTGAGCTGGACGTGAAGGGCACGATGAAGAACATCGAGGACACGTGGAACGAGTTGAACGACGAGCTGGGCAAGGCCAAGCAGCAGGCGGCCTACAAGGCGAGCATCGGCGCCAAGTGACGAAGGCGCAGTTCAGCGACTGGCTGGACCGTCAGGCGGGGACGGTCTTCATCGGGCCGGCCGTCACCGTCATCCTGCTGTTCTCGATCTTCCCGCTGCTCGCCTCGGCCTGGCTCTCGCTGACCCGCTTCTCGCTGCAATCCGGCGGCTACGAGCTGAGCTTCGTCGGCGCGCTGAACTACCGCAAGCTGATCGCCGGCTCGCAGCAATTCCACCTGCTCGGCACGGCGGGCGAGATGTCGGCGGGTACATGGACGGGGCTCATCCTCGCCTTCGTGCTGCTCGCCTGGGCCGTGCTGCGCAGCCTGCGGCGGCGTGCCGGCTTTGCCGCTGCGGCGCAGCCGGCTCCGCATGGCGCGGCGGCGGTGCTGGCGCTGGCCTGCGCGCTGGTGGCGGTGATGCTGGCGCCGCTGGGCCCGTTC
>NZ_JBFULV010000053.1:0-47575 GCF_054049715.1 Rhizobacter sp. P5_C2
GGCTTGCGCGAGCCGCGCCGCGGCGGCGGCGAGCGTCGGGCTGCCGGCCAGCGCCTGCTGCGCCAGCGCGTCGAGCTGCGGGTCGCCGAAACGCTGCCACCATGGGCCCTTCAACGCCGCATCGCCCGGCGTCGCCTCGCGCCACGGCGCGTCGAGCTGCCAGCTGACCGGCAGGTCGAGCGCCGGCTTCTGGTAGTCCGGGCCCGCAGCGCACGCCGCCAGGCCCAGCACCCACACCAGTGCCAGCGCGCGCGGCACCCGGCGCAGCGTCACAGCGCCCCCTTCGGTGCCGATGCCGCCGCGGCCACCGCCACCTGGTCGCCATCGGCCAGCGAATCGGACGGATTCAGCACCAGCCGCTGGTCGGCGCCAAGGCCGTCGAGCACCTCGACCGTCTCGCCGTAGTTGCGGCCCAGCGTCACCGCCTTCAGCGTGACGCGCCCGTTGCCGTCGACCACCGCGACGCGCGCGCCCTCGGCGCGGAACAGCAGCGCATTGGTCGGCACCAGCATCGCCTGGCTGGCCGACAGCGGCAGCGCCACCTGCACGTAGGCGCCCGGCAGCAGCGTGCCGTCCGGGTTCGGCAGCGCGATCTCGACCTGCATCGTGCGCGTGCCGGTGTCGATCGACGCCGCGGTGCGCGCCACCGTGCCCTTGAAGCTCCGGCCGCGCAGCTCGCCCTGAGTGACGACCACCGGCTGCCCGGCCTTCACCAGCTGCGCATACGACTGCGGCACGTTCACGTAGACGCGCAGCGGATCGGTCTGCGACAGCGTGAAGAGCGGCTTGCCGCTGGTGTCGATCAGGTCGCCGACATCGACGTTGCGCCGCGTGATCACGCCGGCAAACGGCGCCACCACCCGCTTGAAGCCTTCGAGCTGGCGCAGCCGCTGCACGTTGGCATCGGCCGCGGCCAGGTTGGCGCGCGCCTGCGCGGCGCTGCTGCGGCGTTCGTCCAGGTCCTGCTGCGAGACCACGTCTTTCTTGCGCAGGCTCTCCCAGCGCTCGACGGTGCTGGTCGCGAGCTGCAGGCCGGACGCCGCCTGCTCGCGCGCCGCCACCGCCTGCGACAGCTGCTGGTCGAGTTCGGGCGATTCGATCTCGGCCAGCACCTCGCCCTTCTCGACGCGCGCACCGATGTCCTTGGTCCAGCGCCGCAGGTAGCCGGCCGCGCGCGCCGCGATCGGCGACTGCACGAAGCCCTGCAGCGTGCCCGGCAGCGCGAGCGTCTGGCCGGCCTCGGCGGTCTTCGGCAGCGTGGTCTTCACGTACTGCTTCGCGCGTTCGGTGGTGCCGGCCTCCAGCGCCTTGGCATTGCCCATGCGGCTGATCACGGTGCGGCCGGCACCGAGTGCCAGCAGCACCAGCACGGCGATCGTCAGCAGCCGGACGCGGCGGGCGACCAGCTTGCGCTGCAGCGGATCGGCCAGGTGGATGGCGTCGGGCGATTCGTTCGGGTCGGCGGCGTGGATGCCCAGGGCCGCGTGGCGCTGCTCGGTCATGGCTCAGGTCTCCTGAAGGTTGGCAGCGGGCGGCAGGGCGGCATCACGGGTGTGGGCATGGGCCTCGCGGCGCTGCGCCAGCCGGCGGTGCACGCCGGCGTAGACCACCGGCACGAAGAAGAGGGTGGACACGGTGGCGAACAGCAGCCCACCGATCACCGCGCGGCCGAGCGGCGCGTTCTGCTCGGCGCCTTCGCCGAGGCCGAGCGCCATCGGGATCATGCCGATGACCATCGCCAGCGCCGTCATCAGCACCGGCCGGATCCGCGTCGCGCCGGCTTCGAGCGCGGCCGACAGCGCCGGCACGCCCTCTTGCAGGCGCTGCCGCGCGAACGACACCAGCAGGATGCTGTTGGCGGTGGCCACGCCCATCGTCATGATGGCGCCGGTGAGCGCCGGCACGCTCAGCGTGGTGCCGGTGATGAACAGCATCCACGCGATGCCGGCCAGTGCTGCCGGCAACGCGGCAATGATGATCAGCGCATCGATCCAGCTCTGGAAGTTGACGACGATCAGCAGGTAGACCAGCACGATCGCCATCGCGAGGCCGACGCCCAGCCCGATGAACGAGGCCTGCATGGTCTGCACCTGGCCGCGCAGCACCACCTGGCTGCCGCGCGGCAGCTTGGGCTGGACCTCGTCGACCAGCTTCTGCACCTGGCCGGCCACGTTCGCGAGGTCGGTGCCCTGCACGCTGACGTAGACGTCGATCGCCGGCAGGATGTTGTAGCGCGACGCGATCGCCAGCTGCCGCCCCGGCGCCGCCTCGACCAGGTTGCCGAGCAGCTGGGTGCTGCCGGCCGCGCCGGCGTTGGAGGCACCACCCGCACCCCCCGCGCCGACCGCACCCACCGGCATGTTCAGCAGCGCGTCCAGCGAATCGATCTTGTACTGCGGCGTCTGCACCGCGATGCTGTAGACCACGCCGTTCTGCGGGTTCAGCCAGAAGGCCGGCGCCGTCTGCGAGCTGCCCGACAGCGAGATCAGCACGTTCTGCCCGACGTTCGACGCAGTCAGCCCGAGCTGCTGCAGCCGCGAGCGGTCCATGTTCAGGTTGAGCGCCGGCAGGTCGTTGCGCTGGTGCACGTGGGCATCGACCGCGCCGGGAATCTGCCGGATCTTGCGCGTCAGCTCGGCGGCCAGCGCCGCGTTGGCCGCCAGGTTCTGGCCGGTGAACTGCACGTCGATCGCCGCCGGCAGGCCGAAGTTCAGGATCTGCGTGACGATGTCGGCCGGCTGGAAGAAGAACTCGGTGCCGGGGAAGCGCTTCGGCAGCTCGGCGCGCAGCAGGCTGACGAACTCGTCGGTCGGGCGGTGGCCTTCCTTCAGCGACAGCTGCAGCTCGCCGTCGAGCGTGCCGATGGTGCCGGCATTGCTGTACGACAGGTTGATGCCGCTGTTGGGCACGCCCAGGTTGTCGAGGATGGTCTCCAGCTGGTCGGCCGGGATCATCTCGCGGATGGCGGCCTCGACCTCGTCGGCCAGGCGCGCGGTCTCTTCGATGCGGGTGCCGGTGGGCGCGCGCAGGTGCAGCCGGATCTGGCCGGAATCGACGCTCGGGAAGAAGTCGCGGCCGAGGAACGGGATCAATGCGCACGACAGCAGGCAGAAGCCGGAGAACAGCAGCGCGAAGCGCTTGCGCTGCGCCAGCAGGCCCGACAGCGCCAGCGTGTAGACGCGGCGCACGCGCTCGAACTGGCGGTCGAAGGCGCGGTACAGGCGCTGCAGCGCGTTCGCCTTGGTCGTGCCGGCCGACGCGCCGGACGGCGCCGCATGCGACTTCGCCATCAGCAGCATCACCAGCGTCGGCACCAGCGTGCGCGACAGCAGGTACGACGCGATCATCGCGAACACCACCGCCTCGGCCATCGGCACGAACAGGAAGCGCGCGACGCCCGACAGGAAGAACATCGGCACGAACACGATGCAGATGCACAGCGTGGAGACGAAGGCCGGCACGCCGATCTCGCCGGCGCCGACCTCGATCGCCTCGAGCAGCGGCGTGCCCAGGTGCAGGTGGCGCTCGATGTTCTCGATCGTCACGATCGCCTGGTCGACCAGGATGCCCACCGAGAGTGCCAGCCCGCCGAGCGTCATCAGGTTCAGCGTCTCGCCGAGCATCTGCAGCACCAGGATGGACGCGAGGATCGACAGCGGGATCGTCGCCGCGATGATCAGCGTGCTGCGCCAGTTGCCGAGGAACAGCAGCACCATCGCGGCCGTCAGCAGCGCGGCGATCACCGCCTCGGCGATCACGCCCTTGACTGCTGCCTTGACGAACACCGACTGGTCGAACAGCGGCGTCACCTTGACGTCGGCCGGCAGCGTATGCGACGCGCGCGGCAGCAGCGCGCGCAGGTTGTCGACGATGTCGAGCGTCGACGCACCGCCGTTCTTCAGCACCGACAGCAGCACGCCGCGCGCGCCGTCCTGGCGCACGATGTTGGTCTGCGGCGAGAAGCCGTCGCGCACCGAGGCGACGTCGCGCAGGTAGGTGGTGGCACTGGTGTTGCCACTGAGACTGGTGCGCACCGGCAGGTCGCCCAGCCCGGCGATCGCGTCGGGCGAGCCGTTCATCTTGACGGTGTATTCGGTCGCGCCGAACTTGGCGGTGCCCGACGGCAGGATCAGGTTCTGCAGGTTCACCGCATTGACCACGTCGGCCGGCGACAGCCCGCGCGCCTGCAGCGCCGCGGTGTCGAGGTCGACCGAGATCAGCCGGTTCTTGCCGCCGTACGGGAACGGCACGGCCACGCCGGGGATCGTGATCAGCTGCGGGCGCAGCTGGTTGACGGCGGCGTCGAACACCGCCTGCTCCGGCAGCGTCGGGCTCGACAGCGCGAGCTGGATCACCGGGATGCTGGAGGCCGAGTACTTGATCACCAACGGCGGCGTGATGCCCGGCGGCAGCTGGCGCACCTGGGTCTGCATCGACGCGACCACCTGGGCGATCGCGGTCTGGATGTTGGCGGTCGGCTGGAAGAAGACCTTGATGACCGCGATGCCGGCCAGCGATTGCGACTCGATGTGCTCGATGTCGCTGACGGTGGTGGTGAGCCCGCGCTCGCTCTGGGCCGAGATGCGCTGGCCCATCTCTTGAGCCGACAGGCCGCCGTAGTTCCAGATGATGCTGATCACCGGAATGTTGATTTCCGGGAAAATGTCGGTCGCCATGTTGCGCAGCGCGAACGGCGTGGCCAGCACGATCAGCAAGGCCATCACGATGAACGTGTAGGGGCGACGCAGCGCCAGCTGGACCATGGACATCGACAGCAACTCCTGCGTGCGCCCCATTGCGCAACCCACGATGATATTCAGATCACGTTGCCGGCGTGTTGCTGATTCGGCGGATCGATCCTCGTTTCCGGTGCGGTTTCCGGTGCATCAACACCCTGCGCGCGGCGTGGCGGTCAGCGCGGCGTAAGCTGCCGGCCGCGACGGCACAAGGAGTGGCAATGGTGCGCGGGGCAGGCGGCAGCGGGCGAGCGATCACGGCACTGGCATGGGGCGCGTGCGCGATGGCGGTGCAGGCCGCCGAGGCGCCATTGCCCGCACCGGGCAACGTGGCCGGATTGCCGAGCTGCGTGAGCGCCGACTGGATCCAGTTCGGGCGCGACGAGCAGAGCGCGCTGCTCGACGACGGCGACCGCCGCGCGGTGGTGGCCGAGATGCACCGCCTCTACCCGGTGATCGAGCACGACGGGCTGCCGGTGTCGCGCATCGTGCTGTGGCGGCGCAGCGGTGGCGAGCTGGTGTTCGTCGCGGCGATGGACAACCCGCGCCAGGCCGGCGAGGCCTGCTTCATCGCGACGGTGTCGGCCGCCCGCTTCAGCATGGCGCTGCCGCTGCTGCGCAAGTACCTGCCGCCGCAGGCAGCGGCCGCGCCGTGATCAGCCGCCGGCGCGCTTGGCGGCGTGGCCGGCTTTCTTCAGTCGCTCGACCACCACGTCGATGTGGTCGCCCTGCAGTTCGATCACGCCGTCTTTCACGGTGCCGCCGACACCGCAGGCGGCCTTCAGTTCGCGTGCCAGCTGGGTCAGCGCGTCGTCGTCGAGCAGCAGGCCCTTGACCAGCGTGACGCCCTTGCCTTTGCGGCCCTTGGTCTCGCGCGAGACGCGCACCACGCCGTCACCCTGCGGAAGCGCCTTCTGCGCCTTGCACACGCATTGCGCCTGCGGCTGGCGGCAATCCGGGCAGATGCGGCCGGCATCGGTGGAATAGACCAGCGACGACAGCCCTGCGAGGCCGGACACGCTCTTCTTCATCACGTGGACGCGGCGGCGGCGCTGGTGATTTGCGTGCTGCCGGCAGCAGCGGGCTCGACGACCGCCCCCCGGATGACGGTGGCGAGTGCCACGTCGCGCCGGACCCGCCCGGGGTCGTCATTGCCAATGCCGAATGCGCTCTGCGCGCAGTGCTCGTGGAGGTGTTTCGGCATGGTGATCCTTTTGGGCGCCGATGATAACGGCGCGCAAAAGGCCGGCGGCGGCGCGGCTCGAGCGCACATGCCCAGCCTCGCGATTGCCAGACTGGCCGCAGCGGCTCAGCTGCGTCAACTGAAGTCAAGCGACCCCCCTGAGCTGGAATCGTCCTCGGTCGAACTATTCGATTCAGATCCACTTTTCTGTTTGGCAGTATTCTTTTCGGCAGTTTCCAGTTCGGCAATAAACTGGCTGAGGCGGCCTTCCAATTCGTCCATCGACAGAGCCCCAAACTCTGTTGATGCGCGAAGTTTAAAACCGACAATTAGAGATCGGACGTACTCGGTCTGCCCTTTGTCATGGCTCTTGCAAATCCGATTGACTTGTGTCTGCAGGGCCGGGGCGTCCCCCTTCTGGTATTCGTCCAATTTTTTATGGAAGTCGGTCAGATCCGCAATGAACGCCTGGATTTTGCTCAATTCCCGAAGCGGTGGCATAGAGGTAATGACGGTCTGCGAATTACTCGATTCACTTTCGAACCTGGGTAGAGATTTCCGGCCCTTGGCTGAACTCAATTTCGGCGGCGTATCCACATCGAGCACTATGATCATGAACCGCTTCAAATAATTCTCAAGGTGCTCGAGCTCGACGCTTGCGCGCTTAACGTCGCGTAACGACAAGTGAGCGTCCGCGGAGCGAACCCTATCAAGACAAGGCCCTTTGTGCTTTACAGTCCACTGTTCGAAGACGTCCGCCAACGACAGAAGAGCTTCTTTGGCATCGTCGAATTGACCGGAACTCAAGAGATTCTGCGCATCGACAATCGCGTGCAAAAGCGGCCAACCGGTCTCCGGCTGTGCGTCAATCGCACGCGGCGCAAGGAGAACAACATTGTCAGGCTGCGCGGCTTGGCGTTGCGCCCAGAACTCTCTCGCTCCCGCGATGACGCCATTGACATTCTCAGTGAGAATTCTTGCCGCGGAACTCCCACCCGACTGCACGCCGTCTTTGACTCGCCTCGCCACTCTCACCACTCGTCTCGAAGCCTGGTACACGTTGTTCATGATGCTGCCGGATGATTTGATTGCTCGCCAATCGCAAGTGCACATGAGTGGTGGCGCGACGCCGTTGGTTCCCGGCGAGGCCGAAGAGCGTTGAACCTGTTCGTTCTGCCTGAATCAAATCGTGCCGCGCGGCTGGCGTCTACGACGCGACGCGCTGAACCGCGACGTATCCTGGCGCGATCACAAGACAGGAGACGCCCATGAGCCGCCCACCCATCAGCCGCTACCCGGTGCCCGACCTCGCCGGACTGCCCGACGACATCCGCGCGCGCATCCTCGAGGTGCAGCAGAAGGCGGGCTTCGTGCCGAACGTGTTCCTCGGCTTCGCGCACCGGCCCGACGAAGCGCGGGCCTTCTTCGCGTACCACGACGCGCTGCTGCTGAAGGAAGGCGGCCACCTGACGAAGGGCGAGCGCGAGATGATCATCGTGGCGACCTCGGGCGCGAACAACTGCCTGTACTGCGTGGTCGCGCACGGCGCGATCCTGCGGGTCTACGAGAAGCAGCCGCAACTCGCCGACCAGGTCGCGACCAACTACCTGAAGGCCGACATCACGCCGCGCCAGAAGGCGATGCTCGGCTTCGCGATGAAGGTCTGCAACGATGCGGCGAACATCGTCGAGACGGATTTCGAGGCGCTGCGTGCGCACGGCTTCGACGACGAGGACATCTGGGACGTCGGCGCGATCACCGCGCTGTTCGGGTTGAGCAACCGGATGGCGAACCTGATGAGCCTGCGGCCGAACGACGAGTTCTACCTGATGGGGCGGGTGCCGCGGGAGAAGAAGGCCTAGCGGACCAGCAAGCCCTCGGCCGTCCAGCGCTGGATCACACCGACGACGCCGGGCACCGCTGGCGCGTCACCCAGTGCGTCGGCGGCAATCGCACACAGCGCGCTGAAATCATCCCCCTGCATCGCGGCGGCCAGCAGCTGCGCCTCGACCGCGTCGGCGGCCGAGCGCCAGCGCGTCTCCAGCGCCGGCCGCCAGACGATCAGTTGATGCTCGCCGGCTTCGGGTTCGGCCAGCTCGGGCTCCTCCTCGCCTTGCAGCGCGCGCCATGCGGGCTCGACATGCCAGTCCAGGCTCAGCACCTGCACGCTCGGGTGAAAGCGCAGCACGCGCTGTGGCCAACCGTCAGCCGGCAGCGCCGCCAGCTCGGCGGGCGTCATCGGCGTCGCGTCCGCCGCATCGAAGGCCTCGCGCAGCGCCCACTCCATGCGCGCCAGGTCGACGAAGGCCGGATGCGGCACCAAGCCTGGATTTGCCGCCATGAACTCCGCGAGCCGGTGCCCGAACCAGCGGATCGACGGATGCCGCGACGGATGCGCCTGCAGGTAGGCCTCGGCCAGCGCGTCGAAGGCCTCGTCGCCCATCGCGCGCGGCAGCACGCCGTGGTTGTCGCGCAGCGCCGCGACCAGCCGCGCGCGGTAGGCGTTCTGGTAGATGCGCAGCAGCGGCTCGTGCTGCGTAGATTCGCGCAGCAGGCCGGGCCCGGCCGGTGCGCCGAGCATCGCGGCGTGCAATCCGCGCTGCTGATCCGCCAGCGGGCTCGGGCTCGCGCCGGCGCTCATGCCGCAACCGCCTCGTTCAACGCCGCGGCCTCGACCGCGCGCGCCTGGTCCAGCTCGGCCACCAGTTCCGCCAGCGGCGGGATGTGGTCGTCGCGCTCGATCATCGCGGGCACGTGGCCCAGGCGCTGCACCGTGTAGCCATAGAGGTCCCACACCGCCGCGCACACCGGGTGGTCGTGCGTGTCGATCAGGTAGCTGCCATGGTCCTCGTGGCCGGCCAGGTGGATCTGCCGCACGCGCTCGCGCGGCATCGCGTCGATGAAGCGCCGCGCGTCGAAGCCATGGTTCACGCTGCTGACGTGCACGTTGTTGACGTCCAGCAGCAGCTCGCAATCGGCACGCTGCAGCAACTCGCCGATGAACTCCCATTCGCTCATCTCGTCGGCCGCGAAACCCACGTAGCTCGATACGTTCTCCAGCACCAGTCGTCGGCCCAGCAGGTCCTGCACCTGGCGCACGCGCGGCACCAGGTGGCGCAGCGCGGCCTCGGTGTAGGGCATCGGCATCAGGTCGTGCAGGTTGTGGTGGTCGACGCCGGTCCAGCACAGGTGGTCGGAGATCCACGCCGGCTCGATGCGCTGCGCCAGCGCCTTCAGGTCGCGCAGGTAGCCGGCGTTCAGCGGGTCGGTGCTGCCGATCGACATCGACACGCCGTGCATCGCCATCGGGTGGTCGCGGCGGATGCGGTCGAGGTGGTGCAGCGGCTTGCCGCCGGGCACCATGTAGTTCTCGGAAATGACTTCGAGCCAGTCGACGCGCCGCGCAAGCGCGCGGTCGTCGCTGCAGAAGTCGCGGTAGTGCTCGGTGCGCAGACCGAGCCCGAAGCCGTGCAGCGCAGTGTTCATGGGCAGTGCCGGCTTCGGGCCTGGGTTTACTTCAGCACCGTGCCGCCGGCGCTGGCGCATTCGGCGGCCGTCTTCTTGCCGACCCAGCCCTGGCCCTTGCAGCCGTTCTGGCCCTTGCATTCGCTCTTCGCGGTCTTGCAGTCTGAGGTGCCCTTGCAGCTGTTGACGCCGGCGCACTTGACGCTGCCTTCATCGGCAGCCTGCACGCTGGTGGCGACGGTGCCCAGCGAGAACAGGGCGGCAGCGGTGGTGGCCAGGGCGAGGCCGGACTTCAGGTTCAGCATGATCATTCCTTCAGGTTGGTGTTGGGGACGTGCAGCCGAGGATGAATCCCTCGCGCCAGCCCCACTCTGTCGGTTCCCGCCACGCGCCCTTACACCGACCCACCTGAAAGAACTTGCAACCCGGTTACTTCAGCACCTCGGCCATCGCGACGGCCGTCGCTTCGACATTGCCCGAGTTCAGGCCGGCCACGCACATGCGGCCGGAGCGCACCAGGTACACCGCGTGCGCCTCGCGCAGTTCGTCGCACTGCTCGGGGCTCAGCCCGGTGTAGCTGAACATCCCGCGCTGGCTCAGGAAGTAGCCGAAGTCACGGCCCGGCAGCTTCGCGCTCAGCACCGCATGCAGCTTCTCGCGCATCGCCTTGATGCGCACGCGCATCGCGTCGAGCTCGGCTGCCCATTGCTCGTACAGCGCCGGCGTCTGCAGCACGCGCGCCACGATCTGCCCACCGTGCGTCGGCGGGCTGCTGTAGTTCTTGCGGATCGTCGCCTTCATCTGGCCGAGCACCAGCGCCGCCTCGGCCGCGTTCGGGCACACCACGCTCAGGCCGCCGCAGCGCTCGCCGTACAGCGAGAAGCTCTTCGAGAACGAACTCGCGACGAAGAAGCTCAGCCCCGCATCGGCCAGCGCGCGGATCGCGAACGCATCCTGCGAGATGCCGTCGCCGAAGCCCTGGTACGCGATGTCGACGTACGGGATCAGCTTGCGCTGCGCCAGCACCGGGATCAGCTCGGCCCACTGCGCCGCGCTCAGGTCGACGCCGGTCGGGTTGTGGCAGCAGGCGTGCAGCAGCACGATGCTCTTCTCCGGCAGCACCGACAGCGCCGCCAGCATCTCGGGAAAGCGCACGCCGCCGGTGGCCGCGTCGTAGTACGGGTAGGTGCTGACGCTGAAGCCCGCGCCCTCGAACATCGCGCGGTGGTTGTCCCAGGTCGGGTCGCTGACCCACACGTTGGAGTTCGGGAAGTAGCGCTTCAGGAAATCGCCGCCCACCTTCAGCCCGCCGGAGCCGCCCAGCGTCTGGATGGTCGCGACGCGCCCGCTGGTCACCGCCTCGTGCGTCGCGCCGAACAGCAGGTGCTGCACCGCCTGGCGGTAGTTGGCCGCGCCTTCCATCGGCTGGTACGGGCGCGCGCCGATCGTCTGCAGCATCGCCGATTCGGCCTCGCGCACCGCGCGCATCACCGGCAGCCGGCCATCGTCGTCGAAGTAGATGCCGATGCTGAGGTTGATCTTGTGCGGCCGCGGATCGCGGCCGAAGGCCTCGTTGAGGGTCAGGATGGGGTCGCCTGCGTAGGCGTCGACGTGCTCGAACATGGTGCTGCCTTGGGTGGGGAAGTGGTCGGTGTCGGACGCAAATTATCGGCGACGCCCTTCAGCCCCTGCCCGGCGTGGCCGATATCCCTCGGGCGAGGTGCCGCCGATGTCCGGCCGGCGCCCGCGCCGCCCCGGCGCAGGGCAAGAGACAAGCGAGTTCCCCGAGTGACTGTCAGATCGATCCGCAACAAGGCGCACTGGGCCGCTTACGCCACCGTGGTGACGTTGGCGGTGGGCGTCTTCGTGGCCGCGTGGTCGGCCCGCCAGGACCGGCTGTGGGGCGACATGCAGGAGGCCGCGCACGAGGCGGCGCGCGAGGTCGGGCTGTCGACCCGCTCGGCCCGCAACAGCGTCTTCATGCTGCAGGGCGTCGCGAACGGCCTGTTCCAGCAGCAGGGCCTCGCGCTGTCGAAGGAACACCAGGCGGCGCTCGCCGAGCGGCTCGACCTCCCCGGCACCACCGTGCTGCTGCCGATCACGCGCGCCGCGCACCGCACCGCACGCGCGTCGGTCAACAACCATTCCGATTCGCCGGCCTTCAGCATGGCCGGTGTCAAGCCGGCTCCGGACAGCGAGGCCGGCCTCGACAAGGGCCGCGAGATCGAGATCGCGCTGTCCCTCGGCCCGGCGCTGATCCAGGCCAAGGCCACGCAATCGGCGGCCGCCGCCGTCTACTACCTGTCGGGCCAGGGCTTCCACCTGATCTACCCGCCGGCCTCCGACGACCTGCAGCTGTTCACGCCCGACATGCTGGCCCGCGATCCCTACCGCGACGGCCTCGTCGAGCGCAACCCCGGCCGCACGCCGGTCTGGTCGGCCTCGTACGACGACCCCAAGGGCAACGGGCTGATCAGCACGCTGGCGATCCCGATCGACGATGCCGAGGGCCGTTACCGGGCCATCGCGGCGATGGATTTCCAGCTCGACAGCCTGTCGCAGTACGTGCGCCGGCCGGCGCTCGGCATCGCGACCGCCTTCATCCTCGACGACCGCGACCGCGTGATTGCGCACCCGACGATGGTCGGCGGCGCCTCCGACAAGGCGCCGACGCTGCAGCAGGTCGCGCAGCGTGCCGGTGCGGCCGGCGACTGGGGCGCGCTGCGCACCGCGCCGGCCAACAACCGGCAGGAGCTGGCGGCCGATTGGGCGCTGGTCTACGACATCGAATCCACGCCGTGGCGCTACGCGATCGTGGTCGACCGCGCGCAGCTGCGCTGGGCCGCGCTGCGCACCATGCCGCTGGAGGCCGGCGCGCTCGCCGCGCTGCTGCTGCTGCTGGGCTATGCCGAGAAACGCCGCCGCGAGGCGCTGGTATCGCTGCGCCGCAAGGCCGCCGAAGACGTGCTGCAGGCGGCGCCGGCGCCGGTCGCGGTGCTGCGCCAGGCCGACCTGTCGATCATGATGGCCAACGCGGCGCTGCTGCGGCTGTTCGGCGACGACGGCACCACCGACGCGGCCAGCGCCCGCCGCAGCGCGCACGAGCAACTGCACGACCTGATCAAGAGCCTGTCGTCGCAGGAGCAGATCGAGGCCGGCCGCGTCAGCGAGATGTGCCTGCACCGCGGCGACAGCACGCCGTTCTGGGTGCTGGTGCGCTGCGTGCCGCTGGTGCATGAAGACGAGCCCGGCTGGCTGTGCAGCCTGACCGAGGTGACCGCGCTGAAGCAGGCGCAGGACCAGCTGGAGACGCTGGCCACCACCGATCCGCTGACCGGCGCGCTGAACCGGCGCGCCATCGCCGCGCGCGGCGGCGTCGAGCTGAAGCGCGTCGGCCGCACCGCGGCGAGCTTCTCGGTCCTGCTGCTCGACATCGACCTGTTCAAGCGCGTCAACGACGAGCACGGCCACCCGGCCGGCGACCGCGTGCTGCAGGCGGTGTCACGGGCCTGCCAGGGCGCCTTGCGCGAGCTCGACGTGTTCGGCCGCTGGGGCGGCGAGGAGTTCGTCGCGCTGCTGCCGGACACCGACCACGACGGCGCGGTGGCGGCGGCCGAGCGCTTGCGCGTGGCGATCGAGGCCTTGAGCGTCGAGGATGATGTGGGCCGGCCCATCCGCCCGACGGTCAGCGTCGGCGTGGCGGTCGTGCTGCCGGCCGGCGATTCACTCGAGGCGCTGCTGTCGCGCGCCGACACCGCGCTGTACGTCGCCAAGGCGGCCGGCCGCAACCGCGTGTGCGTGGCACCGGCGGGCAACGCGCCGGCCGAACTCGTTCAGGCGCCAGCCGCTCAGGCCGCAGTCATTCAGGCTGACAGCGCGGCCTCGATGTCGGCCGACAAGGATTCGGGCGTGTCGGTCGGCGCGTAGCGCTTGAGCACCTGGCCGTCCTTGCCGACCAGGAACTTCGTGAAATTCCACTTGATCGCCTTGGTGCCGAGGATGCCCGGGGCTTCGGCGGTCAGCCACTTGTAGAGCGGGTGCGCGTCGCCGCCGTTCACGTCGGTCTTGGCCATCATCGGGAAGCTGACGCCGTAGTTCAGCTGGCAGAACGACGAGATCTCGTCGTTGCTTCCCGGGTCCTGGTGGCCGAACTGGTTGCTCGGGAAGCCGACCACCACCAGGCCCTTGTCGGCGTACTTCTTCCACAGCGCCTCCAGCCCGGCGAACTGCGGCGTGAAGCCGCAGGCGCTCGCGGTGTTGACGATCAGCAGCACCTTGCCGCGCTGCGCGGCGAGCGGCGCCGGCTTGCCGTCGATGGTGGCGGCTTCGAAGTCATAAGCGGTGGTCATGTTGTTTCCCTTCAATTCGAAAAGGCGGCGATGCCCGTCTGGGCGCGGCCGAGGATCAGCGCGTGCACATCATGCGTGCCTTCGTAGGTGTTGACCACCTCCAGGTTCACCAGGTGCCGCGCGACGCCGAACTCGTCGCTGATGCCGTTGCCGCCCATCATGTCGCGCGCCAGGCGGGCGATGTCCAGGCTCTTGCCACACGAGTTGCGCTTCATGATCGACGTGATCTCGACCGCGGCCGTGCCTTCGTCCTTCATGCGGCCGAGGCGCAGGCAGCCCTGCAGGCCGAGCGTGATCTCGGTCTGCATGTCGGCCAGCTTCTTCTGCACCAGCTGGTTGGCCGCAAGCGGGCGGCCGAACTGCTTGCGGTCGAGCACGTACTGGCGCGCGCGGTGCCAGCAGTCCTCGGCCGCGCCGAGCGCGCCCCACGCGATGCCGTAGCGCGCGCTGTTCAGGCAGGTGAACGGGCCCTTCAGGCCGCGCACCTCGGGGAAGGCGTTCTCCTCGGGGCAGAACACGTTGTCCATCACGATCTCGCCGGTGATGCTGGCGCGCAAGCCGACCTTGCCGTGCACCGCCGGCGCGCTCAGGCCCTTCCAGCCCTTCTCGAGCACGAAGCCGCGGATCGCGCCGCTGTCGTCCTTGGCCCAGACCACGAACACATCGGCGATCGGGCTGTTGGTGATCCACATCTTCGCGCCCGACAGGCTGTAGCCGCCGTCGACCTTGCGCGCCCGCGTGACCATGCTGCCGGGGTCGGAGCCATGGTCGGGTTCGGTCAGGCCGAAGCAGCCGATCCATTCGCCGCGCGCGAGCTTGGGCAGGTACTTCTGCTTCGTGGCCTCGTTGCCGAACTCGTGGATCGGCACCATCACCAGCGACGACTGCACGCTCATCATCGAGCGGTAGCCGGAGTCGACGCGCTCGACCTCGCGCGCCACCAGCCCGTAGCAGACGTAGTTCAGCGCGGCACCGCCGTAGGCCTCGGGGATCGTCGGGCCGAGCAGGCCCAGCTCGCCCATCTCGCGGAAGATCGCGACATCGGTCTTCTCATGGCGGAAGGCCTCGAGCACGCGCGGTGCGAGCCGGCCCTGCGCGTAGTCGCGGGCGGCGTCGCGCACCTGGCGCTCGTCGCTGTCGAGCTGCTGGTCGAGCAGCAGCGGGTCGTCCCACTGGAAGGCGGCTTTGGGCGTGGACATGACGGAATCTCCGGGAGAGGGTTCGGGGTTCGATGGCGCAGGGTAACGCTTGTCGGCGGCCTCAGGCTTCATCCGCCAGCAGCGACATGCCGAGCAGCGCGCGCCGCTTCAGCCACGGGCTCGGGCGGTAGCGCGGGTCGCCGTAGAAGGCGTGCATGCGTTCGAGGATCGCGAGCACCGTGCGCGCGCCGAGCCGGTCGCCCCATGCGAGCGGCGGCAGCGGGTAGTTGAGGCCGAGCTTGACGGCGAGGTCGATGTCGGCCGGCGTCGCGATGCGCTGCTGGGCGATGTCGCAGGCGATGTTGACGATGGTCGCGACGGCGCGCTGCGCGACCAGGCCCGCGCTGTCGCGGATCACGGTGACCGGCACGCCGTCGGCCGCGAACAGGCCGTGCGCGGCGTCGCGCCATGCGGCGGTGGTGGCCGGCGTGGTCATCACGACGCGGCGGCGCGACAGGTCGAACAGCGTCTCGACCGCGACGCTGCGCTGCGCATCGAGCCCGAGCCGCTGCACGCAGGTGGTGGCGTCGTCGCCGACCGGTGCGACCACGCACAGGCTGTCGGCACGCGGCGTGCTGCCGTCGTCGATCGGCACGCCCAGCGTGGCCACGAGCGAGCGCAGCGCAGCAGGCGCATCCGGTGCCAGCCAGACGGCCGCCGGACGGGCATCCGGCGCAGGCGCTTCGGCGATGGCCTGCTTCTGCCCGCCGTCGTAGCGGTAGAAGCCGCGCCCGGCCTTGCGCCCGACCAGCCCGGCCGCGAGCATCTGGCGCGTCAGCGGTTGCGGGCGGTAGCGCGGCTCGTCGTAGTACTGGCGGTAGATCGATTCCATCACCGGGTGCGACACGTCGAGCGCGGTGATGTCCATCAGCTCGAACGGGCCGACGATGAAGCCGGCCACGTCGCGCAGCACGCGGTCGACGTCGTGGAATTCGGCGATGCCTTCCGACAGGATGCGCAGCCCTTCGGTGCCGAAGCCGCGCCCGGCGTGGTTGACGATGAAGCCCGGCGTGTCCTTCGCGCGCACCGCGGTGTGGCCCAGGCGGCGGCCGAGCGCCAGCAGGTTCTGCGTGACGGCCGGGTCGGTCAGCAGTCCGTCGACCGCCTCGACCACCTTCATCACCGGCACCGGGTTGAAGAAATGGAAGCCGGCCACGCGCGACGGCAGCCGCAGCGAAGCCGCGATCGCGGTGACCGACAACGACGAGGTGTTGCTCGCGAGCACGCAGTCGTCGCGCACCAGCGCCTCGAGCTCGGCGAACAGCGCCTGCTTGGCGCCGAGGTCTTCGACGATGGCCTCGATGACGACATCGCAGCCGCGCAGCGCCTCGATCGCGACCACCGGCGCGAAGCGCGCGGTGGCCGCGGCCGCCTGCGCGGCGCTCAGCTTGCCGCGTTCGTGCAGCGTGCGCAGCGTGACGGCCAGCTTCTCGCACCCGGCCGCCGCGCCGCCGGCGCGCGCATCGAAGACCCGCACCTCCAGCCCGGCCTGCGCCGCGATCTGCACGATGCCCATGCCCATCACGCCGGCACCGACCACGCCGAGCGTCAGCGCGTCGGTCGCGAAGTCGCGCGGAGTCCCTTCTGGAGGATGGCCGGGGCTTTCACCCTTGTGATCGGTCTGCATTGCGGAATACCATTCTGCGAGCTCACGCCAGCCGCCGATTGTTCCCGGTGCCGTCTTCGACTGTCAATCAACGTTGTCCACACGCCCATGGAATCGTCCGCCGCAGGCACCCCCACGCCGCCGCGCCCGAAGGAAGACCGCCACTTCGTCACCGCGCTCGCGCGCGGGCTGGAGGTGCTGGCCTGCTACCGCAGCGGCGACAAGGCGCTGGGCAACCAGGAGATCGCGCAGCGCTGCCGGCTGCCCAAGTCCACCGTCTCGCGGCTGACCGCCACGCTCACGCGCCTCGGCTACCTGATCCAGGTCGAGGACAGCGGCAAGTACCGGCTCGGCACCGCGACGCTGTCGCTTGGCAGCGCGATGCTGGCGCGGCTCGACGTGCGCCAGCTCGCGCGGCCGGCGATGCAGGAGCTGGCGGATTTCTCGCGCGCGATGGTGTCGCTCGGCACGCGCGACCGGCTGTCGATGATCTACGTCGAGAACTGCCGCAGCAGCGCGGCGCTGACGCTGAGCCTGGACGTCGGCTCGCGCATCCCGGTGGCCACCTCGGCGATCGGCCGCGCCTGGCTCGCGCTGGCCGGCGAGCGCGAGCGCCAGGATGTGCTCGAGCGCGTGCAGGAGGTCGACGAAGTGGCGTGGCCCGAGCTGCAGCGCGCCATCACGCGGGCGGTGGACGACCACCACACGCTGGGCGTCGCGACCTCGTTCGGCGAATGGCAGAAAGACGTGAACGCCATCGCCCGCGCGTTCCGCCCCGGCGGCGGGCTGCCGCCGATGGCCATCAACTGCGGCGGGCCGTCGTTCAAGCTGTCGAAGGAGTTCCTGCTGGGCGAGGTGCGCCCGCGGCTGATCGAGATGGTGGACCGGCTGGAGGCGTCGTTGCTGAGGTGATCGCCTGACACCTTCGCGACAGCGGGATTCACCGTGTTTACAAGCCCCCGTCCGGCTCCTAGCATGGTCCGATCCCCAGCACCGTGTTCCGCACCGCGGAACAGCGCCGCCGCACCGTCCATGCAGCAAGCCCCACCTCCCGCCCAAGCGCATTTCGCCCACTGGCCCCCCGGCTTGCCGCACCACCTGACGCTGCCGCAGACCAACCTCTTCCACAACCTGGAGGTGTCGGCGCGGCGCTATCCGGACAAGGCGGCGGTCATCTTCTACGACAGCGTGATGACCTATGCGCAGCTGCTGGCCGGCAGCGAACGCATCGCCGGCTGGCTTCAGCACGTCGGCGTGCAGGCCGGCGACCGCGTGCTGCTCTACCTGCAGAACAGCCCGCAGTGGGTGATGGCGTTCTACGGCATCCTGCGCGCCAACGCGGTGGTGGTGCCGGTCAACCCGATGAACCGCAGCGAGGAGTTGCGCCACTACGTGCACGACAGCGGCGCGCGCGTGGCGGTCGTGCCGCAGGACCTGCTGGCGCAGATGCAGCCGCTGCTCGAGGAATCCGTTGAACCCGATGCGGCCGCCCTGCGGCAGCTGCTCGTCGTCACCTACGCCGATGCGCTGACCACGCCGACCGACCTGCCGGTGCCCGAGATCGTCTCGGCCGCCCCGCTCGCCTTCGACGCGCCGAAGCTCACCGCCTGGCGCGACGCCCTCGCGCACGACAAGCGCCCCGGCCCGCTGACCGCCGGCCCGCACGACCTTTGCGTGATGCCCTACACCTCCGGCACCACCGGCCAGCCGAAGGGCTGCATGCACACCCACCGCAGCGTGATGAGCACGCTGGTCGGCGGCGTGCAGTGGTTCGGCCGCACGCAGGATGCCGTCTACCTGTCGGTGCTGCCGTTCTTCCACGTCACCGGCATGGCCGGCAGCCTGAACGGCCCGTTGTACCTCGGCGCGACGACGGTGGTGCTGGCACGCTGGGACCGCGATGCCGCCGCGCAGTGCATCCAGCGCCACCGCGCCACGGTGCTGCAGGCGATCTCGACGATGGTGGTCGACTTCCTGTCGAACCCGCGCCTGGCGGACTACGACCTGTCCAGCCTGCAGGGCATCCGCGGCGGCGGCGCGGCGATGCCGGCCGCCGTGGCCGCGCGGCTGCGCGAACTGACGGGCCTCGATTACGTCGAGGGCTACGGCATGACCGAGGCGATGGCCGCGACGCACATCAACCCGCCGCACCGGCCCAAGCCGCAGTGCCTCGGCATCCCGGTGTTCGACGTCGATGCGCGGGTGGTCGACCCGGCCACGCTGCTCGAGCTGCCGCGCGGCGAGACCGGCGAGGTGGTGGTGCACGGCCCGCAGGTGATGCGCGGCTACTGGAACGACGAGGCCGCCACCCGCGACGCCTTCATCGAGATCGACGGCCGCGCCTTCCTGCGCACCGGCGACCTCGCGCAGGTCGATGCCGACGGCTACTTCTTCATGGTCGACCGGCTCAAGCGGATGATCAACGCGTCGGGCTTCAAGGTGTGGCCGGCCGAGGTCGAATCGCTGATGTACCGCCACCCGGCCGTGCTCGAGGCCTGCGTGATCGCCGCGCGCGACGAGCGCCGCGGCGAGACGGTGAAGGCGCTGGTCGTGCGGCGCGCGGGGCACGAGTCGGTGACCGCGCAGGAGCTGATCGCCTGGAGCCACGAGCACATGGCCGCCTACAAGAGCCCGCGCATCGTCGAGTTCGTCGCCGCGTTGCCCAAGTCCGGCACCGGCAAGGTGATGTGGCGCGAGCTGCAGGAGCGCGAACTGAACACACCCCGAGGAGACACCCCATGACCGACATCCCCCTGTTGCGCCGCCGCTCGCTGATCGTCGCCGCCGGCGGCGCGGCCCTCGCGGCACCGCTGCGCGTGCTGCGCGCCGAGAGCTTCCCGAGCAAGCCCATCACGCTGATCGTGCCGTGGCCGGCCGGCGGCTCGACCGACCGCCACCTGCGCACGCTGGCCGACATCGCCGGCAAGCTGCTCGGCCAGAACGTCATCGTGCAGAACCAGCCCGGTGCCGGCGGCACGCTCGGCCCGGGGATGATGGCCGGCACCGCGAAGCCCGACGGCTACACCATCGCGCAGTACCCGATGGGCATGCTGCGGCTGCCGCACATGCAGAAGGTGGCGTGGAACCCGATCAGCGATTTCACCTTCATCATGGGCATCTCGGGCTACACCTTCGGCTTCACGGTGCGCGCCGACTCGCCGTTCAAGACCTTCAACGACTACATCGAGGCGGCGCGCCGCGAACCCGGCAAGGTCGACTACGGCTCCACCGGCATCGGCACCTCGCCGCACCTGCTGATGGAAGAGCTGGCCGACAACGCGAAGGTCACGCTGAACCACATCCCGTTCAAGGGCAATGCCGACCTGCAGCAGGCGCTGCTCGGCGGGCATGTGATGGCGCAGAGCGACGCGACCGGCTGGGACAAGTTCGTCGACAACGGCCAGATGCGGCTGCTCGTCACCTTCGGCGAGCGGCGCACGAAGCGCTGGCCGAACGTGCCGACCGCGAAGGACCTGGGCTACGGCGTGGTGTCGAGCTCGCCGTACGGGCTGGTCGGCCCGAAGGGCATGGACCCGGCGGTCGTGAAGACGCTGCACGATGCGTTCAAGAAGGCGATGGACGACCCGCGCCACGTCGAACTGCTCGACCAGCTGAACCAGGAGGCCTGGTACCGCAGCGGCGACGACTACGCGAAGTGGGCGCGCGAGACCTTCGTGAAGGACAAGGCGCTGATCGAGCGGCTGGGCCTGGCCGCCAAGGCATGACGAGGCCTCTTGCACAAGAACCGACATGAGCCTGCTCGCCCTGCTGTCCCCACTCCCCGTCGAACCCTATGCGCAAGCGTTGCGCCGCGCCCAACCCGACCTGGCGCTGTGGACCACCGAGGCCGACGCGCCGCCGGACCGCGTCGAAGCGATCCTCGCCTGGCGCCTGCAACCGGGCCAGGCCGCCCGCTACCCGAATCTGCGCATGGTGTGCAGCATCGGGGCCGGCGTCGACAAGCTGATGCCGCCCGACCTGCCCGAGTCGGTCGCGCTGACCCGTGTCGTCGATCCCGGCCAAGGCCGCGAGATCGCCCAGTACGTGCTCGCCTGCACGCTCGGCTTCACAAGGGACCTCGGTCTCTATGCACGGCAGCAGGCGCAAGCCGAATGGCGCCGGCACCCGGTGCGGCCGGCATCGCAATGCCGTGTCGGCGTGCTGGGACTGGGTGAGGTCGGCCAGGCGGTGGCACGCGCCTTCACGCCGCTCGGGTATCCCGTGGCAGGCTGGAGCCGCCGCGGCGCGCCGGTGCCCGGTGTCGAGGTGTTCACCGGCGACGCCGGGCTCGCGTCGCTGCTCGCGCGCAGCGACGTGCTGGTCTGCACGCTGCCGTTGACGCCGGCCACGCGCGGGCTGTTGAACCGGGCGACGCTGTCGCAGTTGCCGCGCGGCGCCTTCGTCGTCAGCGTCGGCCGCGGCGAGCACCTGGTGGAAGCCGACCTGCGCGCGCTGCTCGACGAAGGCCACCTGGCCGGCGCCGCGCTCGACGTGTTCGAGCGCGAGCCGCCGGATCCGTCGAACTGGGTCTGGCAGCACCCGAAGCTGGTCGCGACGCCGCACATCGCCGCGCAAGCCTCGTTCGACACCGTCGCGGCGCAATGCCTCGATGCGCTGCGCCGTGCCCGCGACGGGTTGCCACTGCCGCACGGCGTCGACCGTTCGGCCGGGTACTGACGATGGACGAAGCCTTCGAGACCCTTCCCGCGCGGATCCGCGCCCATGCGCGGGCGCGGCCTGCGCAGGCGGCGCTGCTGCAAGGCAACGAGTTGCTGACCTACGGCGCGCTCGACGCGCTGATGGACCGTATCGCGGCCGCGCTGCAGCGCGATGGCGCACAGCCGGGCGATGCGGTCGCGGTGTGCGCCGGCACGTCGACGCGCTACGCGGCGGTGTTCCTCGGTGCGCTGCGGGCCGGCGTGGTCGTCGCGCCGCTCGCGCCGTCGTCGACGGCCGACAGCGTGGCGGCGATGCTGGCCGATGCGCAGCCGCGAGCACTGTTCGTCGACGCGGCGGCGTCGGCGTTGATCGCGCCGTCGGCGCTGCCCCGCATCGCGCTCGACGACGATGCGGCCTTCGAGCGCTGGCTCGCGCCGGCCGGTTCGCCGCTGGCCGAGCTGCCGCTGCCGCCCGAGGCGCCGTTCAACATCATCTATTCGTCCGGCACCACCGGCGTGCCGAAAGGCATCGTGCAGTCGCACGGCATGCGCTGGGCGCACGTGCAACGCAGCCGGCAGTTCGGCTACACGCCCGACGGCATCACGCTGCTCGCGACGCCGCTGTACTCGAACACGACGCTGGTGGTGTTCTTCCCGACGCTGGCCAGCGGTGGCTGCGTCGTGCTGATGCCGAAGTTCGACGCCGCCGGCTACCTCGCGCTGGCCGCGCAGCACCGCGCGACCCACACGATGCTGGTGCCGGTACAGTACCAGCGGCTGATGGCGCTGCCCGGCTTCGAGCGGCACGACCTGTCGTCCTTCATCAACAAGTTCTGCACCAGCGCGCCGTTCGGCGCCGCGCTGAAGGCCGATGTGCTGGCGCGCTGGCCGGGCGGGCTGGTCGAGTTCTACGGCATGACCGAGGGCGGCGGCACCTGCATCCTCGCGGCGCACGAGCGCCCGGACAAGCTGCACACGGTGGGGTGTCCCGCCGAAGGGCACGACATCCGGCTGATCGACGACGACGGCGGCGAGCTGCCGGCCGGCGCCACCGGCGAGGTGGTCGGCCATTCGCCCGGGATGATGCTGGGCTACCACCGGCAGCCGCAGAAGACGCGCGAGGCCGAGTGGTTCGACGCGGCGGGAAAGCGCTTCATCCGCACCGGCGACGTCGGGCGCTTCGATGCGGACGGCTTCCTGGTGCTGCTCGATCGCAAGAAGGACGTGGTGATCAGCGGCGGTTTCAACATCTACCCGAGCGACCTGGAGGCGGTGCTGCGCGGGCACCCGGCGGTGGCCGATGCGGCGGTGGTGGGCGTGCCGTCGGCCGAATGGGGCGAGACGCCGGTGGCGTTCGTCGTGGTGCGCGAAGGCGCGCAGGACGCAGCGGCCGAGGACCTGAAGCAGTGGCTGAACGCCCGCGTCGGCAAGACGCAGCGGGTGGCCGATGTGCGCCTCGTCGACGAGCTGCCGCGCAGTGCGATCGGCAAGGTGCTCAAGCGCGAGTTGCGCGAGCGCTGGCGCTGAGCACAAGCGCCCGCGGTTTCTTGCAGGCGCGTGAAAGGCGGGTGACTTCGTCGGGTATCTGACGCCTCCTGGTAAGGCATCGTGTTTACCCGTAGCATCCCGCGCGCCGCAGGTCCGCACCCGCGGCGCCGGCAGCAGTCATCGGCCGGCTCCACCTCCACGAGACAACACAGGGTTCCCCCCATGAAAAAGATCCTCTTCACCGCCCTCATCGCGATGGCCGGCAGCGTCGGCGCGCACGCCGAAGGCATTTATGTCGGCGTGGCCGCCGGTGGTACGAACGTCGACGTCCCTTGCAACGGCATCAACGACTGCGACAAGAGTGACACCGGCTTCAAGCTGTTCGGCGGCTACAAGCTGACCGAGAACGTGGCCGTCGAGGCGCACTACGCCGACTACGGCAAGGCCAAGGTCAGCGGCTTCGGGGGAGGAAACCCCCAAGCCAGCGGCGACGCGGCGCTGACGGGCTTCGGCTTCGGCGTGGCGCTGTTGGGCGACTTCGCAACCGACTGGAATGGCGTGGTCCGCGCCGGCATCGCCCGCAACAAGGTGAAGGTGAGCGTCACGTCGCCGGGTTCTTCCTTCTCCGACTCGGAGAGCAAGACCAAAGGCTACGTTGGCGCCGGCGTCGGCTACAAGCTGACCAAGGAAGTCTCGCTGACCGCCGCCATCGACTACACCGAAGGCGAGCACAACGGCGACAAGGCCAAGGCCACGCTGTACACGATTGGCGTCAACTACAGCTTCTGATGTGGTGATCCGCTGACACGAAGCAGCCGATCTCGCTCGACGCGGGGTCGGCTATTTTTTTGCGCGTTGCGCTTCGCCCCACAGGCCCTGGCACTGCTGCGCCAGCGGACCCGAGGCGGCCGACGCCGGCGCCACCGGCGTCTTCTTCAGGCGCTTCTGCTCGGCGACATAGACACTGCTCTTGCGCAGCGCGGCCAGCTTGCCCAGCATCTTCTCGTCTTCGGGCGCGTGGTACAGCCGCAGGTAGGCCACGTCGCGCTGACCCTTCATCGCGGGGTACATCGCCTCGCAGCGCTGGTAGCTGGCGTCGTAGCGGGCGAGCTTCTTCGCATCGAGCGTCAGCGCCTGGGCGGAGCCGGCGAACAGCGTGAGGGCAGTCAGGGCGGTCGGGAGGAGGCGCATGGGACAACGGGTCAGCGGCGAAGTTGGCAAGCATAGGCCACCGCACGCACTGTCGCGCATCCAGTTGCAACGACCGCAGCGAGGGGTCGCGCTGCCTCCGGCGGGCAGTCCGGGCAGCCGTTACGCCGCTGCTTGCCCCTTGGATGCAAGCCCGATACCGGCAGAGGGTCGAGGCAGTGCCGCTGCGTCCACCACGCCGCTCCTGGCGTAACGCAAGGCAGCCGGCACACCGCCGGCTGCCATGCCAACACACCAGGAGAAGCCATGACACCCACCCGTTTGCGCAGCGCGCCGCTCGCGCTCGCCGCGACCCTCGCGCTGTGCGCCGCCGCCCATGCCTCCAGCCACCGCGAGGCGCCGTTCATCACCACGCAACCCAAGGTCGACGCCACCGATTTCTACATGTTCCGCAGCTACGAGGCCGACCGCACCGACTACGTCACGCTGATCGCCAACTACCTGCCGCTGCAGGACGCCTACGGCGGCCCGAACTACTTCTCGATGGATCCGAACGCGCTGTACGAGATCCACATCGACAACAACGGCGACGCGAAGGAAGACCTGAGCTTCCAGTTCCGCTTCAAGAACACGCTGAACAACGTCAAGCTGCCGATCGGCGACAAGAACGTCGCGATCCCGCTGATCCAGGCCGGGCCGGTCACCGACGTTCGTTCAGCCTCGCTGAACCTCACCGAGACCTACACCGTCGACGTGGTGCGCGGCGACCGCCGCAGCGGCAAGCGCAGCGCGATCACCAACGCGGCCGGCGGCAGTGCCACCTTCGACAAGCCGGTCGACAACATCGGCGTGAAGACCCTGCCCGACTACGCCGCCTATGCGGCCAAGCACATCTACAACGTCAACATCCCGGGCTGCGCGATGCCGGGCAAGGTGTTCGCCGGCCAGCGCAAGGACCCGTTCGCGGTCAACCTCGGCACCATCTTCGACCTGGTCAACGCGCCGGTGGCCGTGATCACCGACCCGGCGCTGATCAATGCGGCACCGAACACCATCGACGACAAGAACGTCACGACGCTCGCGCTCGAGGTGCACAAGAGCTGCCTGACCGCCGGCACCGACCCGGTGATCGGCGGCTGGACCAGCGCCAGCCTGCGCCAGGTGCGCCTGCTCGACCCGACGCCGAAGGCCGGCCACCAGACCACCGAGAAGGCCGGCGGCGCCTGGACCCAGGTCTCGCGCCTGGGCATGCCGCTGGTCAACGAGGTGGTGATCGGCCTGCCCGACAAGGACCGCTTCAACGGCTCGAAGCCAAAGGACGACGCGCAGTTCGCCGCCTACGTCACGAACCCCACGCTGCCCGCGCTGCTGGAGATCGCGCTGAAGCTGCCCGGCACCGCACCGAAGAACCTGCCGCGCACCGACCTCGTGACGGCCTTCCTGACCGGCATCAAGGGCGTGAACCAGCCGGCGAACGTGACGCCCTCCGAAATGCTGCGGCTGAACACCGCGATCGCCCCGGTGGCCTTCGCCGACCAGAACCGGCTCGGCATCGTCGGCAACATCCTCGCGGGCGGCAGCGACAACGCCGGCTTCCCGAACGGGCGCCGGCCGAAGGACGACGTGGTCGACGTCTCGCTGGTCGCGGTGATGGGCGGGCTGTGCATGGCCAATGGCGACACCGACAAGTTCGGCTTCGGCGCGGCCTGCAAGCCGGCCAACGTGCCGCTGGGGGCCACCTCGCTGAAGCTGCATGACGCGGTCGACCAGGCCGTGGTGCCGCTGCTGCCGGGCTTCCCGTACCTGACCACGCCCATCGGCGGCACGCATTGAGGAGCGCAGCATGAACAACCAGCTTCTTCAAGCGCTCGGCACCAGCCTGGTGGGTGCCGCGTTGCTGGCAGCGTGCGGTGGCGGAGGGTCCGGCGGCGACGCGCCGGCCCCGGATGAAACCGCGGTGCCGGTCAGTGCGGCGGCCACGCCGGCGGCGTACACCGAGTACGCCGCGGCGCGGGTGAACCTGGCGTCCGACAGCGGCGAGCCGCTGAGCCTGGACGCCATCACGAGCGTGCCGACCAGCGAGACCGACGAACCGGCCACGCTGTGATCTGAACCCGTGGCCCGGAGGCCCCTCCGGGTCACGGCCCCTCTTCCACGCGAGGTGACGATGCTTCACTCGATCTTCCGGTGCTGGCCGGTTGCGCTGCTGCATGCCGCGCTGTGCCACGCCGTCCCCTTCGTTCCGGCCGGTGACGACACCCTCGTCGAACGCCTGCCGGCCCGCATCGGCAACCATGCCGAGCGCCAACAGCAACGCACGCTGCGCGAGCAACTGCGCCAGCACCCGGCCGAACTGCAGCTCGCGACGCGGCTGGCGCGCGACGCCATCGACCGCGCCCGCCGCGACGGCGACCCGCGCGAACTCGGCCAGGCCCAGGCGGCCCTGGCACCGTGGTGGACCCTGCCTCACCCGCCGGCGCCGGTGCGCCTGCTGCGCGCGATCGTGCGACAGAGCCAGCACGACTTCGCACCGGCCCTGCAGGACCTCGATGCGCTGTTGCAGCCCGGCCCGCAACCGGTGCCGCTGGCCCTCCAGGCCCAGGCCGAGCTGACGCGCGCCTCGGTGCTGCAGGTGCAAGGCCGCTGGCGCGAGGCCGACGCCGGGTGCGAACGCCTGCTGGGGGCGCACTACGCGGCACTCGGCGGCGCGGTGCGGCTGCCGGCGCAGGTCTGCCGCGCCGAGTTGATGAGCCTGCAAGGCCAGGCCGCATCCGCAGCGACCAGCCTGGCAGCACTGGCTCGCGAGCCAGAAGCCGACATCGGCTGGCTGGCGCTCGTGCAGGCCGAACTGGCCGAGCGCCGCGGCGATGCATCTGCCGAGGCGCTGTACCGGCGCGCGATGGCAGCGTCATCGCCGCCCGACGTCTACACGCTGGCCGCCTGCGCCGACTGGCTGCTGGCGCAGCACCGCGAGCGCGATGTCGCCACGCTGCTGGCCGGCCGCGAGGATGCCGACGCCTTGCTGCTGCGCCTGGCGATCGCCTGGAAGCGCAGCGCCGACCCGCGCGCACCGCAAGCCATCGCGACCCTGGCCGCGCGCTTCGACGCGGCCCGCCTGCGCGGCGACCGCAGCCACGGGCGCGAGCAAGCGCGCTACGAACTCGATCTGCTGGGCGATGCGCCAGCCGCGCTGTCGAGCGCGCAGGCGAACTGGGTCGTCCAGAAGGAACCGGCCGACGCGCTGCTGCTGGCACGCGCCGCGCTGGCGGCGGCGCAACCCGAGGCGGCGCAGCCGGTGTGGCAACGGGTCCGCGACACCGGCTGGCAGGATGCGCGCCTGCAGGCACTGGCCGGGAATGGCTCATGAACGCGCGCCACCTGCTGATCGCCTGCCTCGGCGTGCTGCCGCTCATCGCGCAGGCCCACAAGCCGAGCGATGCCTACATCCAGCTGAAGGTCGAGGCTGCCATCGTGGAACAGCGCTTCGACATCGCGCTGCGCGACCTGGAACGCGAGCTCGCGCTCGATGCCGACGATGACGGGCAACTCACCTGGGGCGAGGTGCGGACCCGCTGGGCCGACATCGACCGGCTGTCGCTGCAAGGCCTGTCGGTGCAGGCCGACGGCGCGCCGTGCACGCCCGGCGCCATCGGCGCGCAGCAGCTCGACGAGCACAGCGATGGCCGCTATGCGGTGTTGACGCGACGCTGGACCTGCCCCGCGCCGGTTCGAAGCTTGACGCCCGTCTACCAGCTGTTCGCGCAGAGCGACCCGACGCACCGTGGCATCGTCCGCGTGCAACAGCAGGGGCGCGACGAGACCGCCGTGCTGGTACCCGGTGCCGCGCCGCACAGTTTCGGCGTTGCCGCCGAGTCCGCTGTCTCCGGCTTCTTCGGTTTCGTCACCGAAGGCATCCACCACATCCTGATCGGCAGCGATCACATCCTGTTCCTGCTCGCGCTGCTGTTGCCGGCCGTGCTGGCATCGCCGCGGCTGAAGCCGGTGCTGGCCGAGGTGCTGCGCGTCGTCACCGCCTTCACCGTGGCGCACTCGATCACGCTCGCGTTGGCCGCCTTCGATCTGGTGAACCCGCCGTCGCGCTGGGTCGAATCGGTCATCGCGGCCAGCGTGGTGTTCGCGGCGCTGAACAACCTGGTGCCGATGGTGCGCGAGGGCCGCTGGAAGCTGACCTTCGCGTTCGGGCTGGTGCATGGCTTCGGGTTCGCAGGTGCGCTGAAGGACGCCGGGCTCGCGCAAGGCGCCCTCGCGCTGCCGCTGCTCGGCTTCAACCTCGGTGTCGAGCTCGGTCAACTCGCGATCGTCGCCCTCTTCGTGACGACCGTCTGGGCGCTGCGCGCGACACGCTTCTACCGACACGTGCTGCTGCGCGGCGGCTCGGCGCTGATCGTGCTGGTCGCGGTGCTGTGGTTGACCGAACGCGCCTTCGACATCAAGCTGGGCGTGGCCAGCGCCCAGGTGGCAAGCGCCCAGATACCATGGGCGGTGCGGGACCCTCTCGCCGGGGAGACGAGATGAAAGCAGCCATCCTTTCGCCAACGCGGGCAGCGACCATCGCCACCGCCGTGCTGGTCGGCGCCCTGGCCGTACCGCATGCACGCGCGGCCGACGCCCTCACCACCGACCGCCCCGACTTCGTCGAATCCAGCGATGTCGTCGGCCGCGGCCGTGTGCAGATCGAGACCGGCCTCGGCTTCGAGCGCAACGAGGCCGACGGCCTGAAGACCCGCACGCGCAGCACGCCGACGCTGCTGCGCCTGGGCTTTCGCGACGACATGGAGTTCCGCGTCGAGACCGACGGCCTGCTGCGCACCCGCACGCAAGACCTGTCGAGCGGCCTCACGCAGACCGAGCGCGGCGCGGCCGATACCTCGATCGGCATCAAGTGGCGCACGCAGGAAGGCGACGAAACCCGCGGCACGCCGGGCATGGCCTGGCTGGCGCACGTCGACCTCGACACCGGCTCCAGGGCGTTCCGCGGCCAGGGCCTGCGCCCGTCGCTGCGCTTCGTCGCCGAATGGGATCTGCCGAACGACATGTCGATCGGCGTGATGCCCGGCGTGGTCGCCGACAAGGCCGACGACGGGTCGCGCTTCGCGTCCGGCATCTTCGCGGTGACGCTCAGCAAGGGCTGGTCGCCGGCTTGGCACACCTTCGTCGAGATCGCCGGCCAGCAACTGGCGAGCAGGGCGCACGGCGGCAACGTCGTCAGCTTCGACTTCGGCGCGTCGTACCTGGTGAACGATTCGCTGCAGCTCGACCTCTCGGCCTCGCGCGGGTTGACCCGCGACACGCCCGATCTGCAATGGGGCGTCGGCGTCTCGTACCGCTTCTAGGACCGCCATGGCATGGACGACGTGCTGGTGAAACCGTTTCGCTTCGGCGAAGTGGAGGGCGTGCTGCAGCGGTGGATACGCGTACGCGGCTGAATCGATGCGGGCCGATGGGACGAATTGCCGGCATCCACCACTCATGCGGACAACCACTCCCGTGTTTCCCCATGCGCACCCCGACTTCGCCTCCGCTGACACCCAAGCCCCCTGCCCAACAGCCGCCCATCCCCGAGGTTCCTGCACGGGTCAGGCCGCTCCGCGGAATCTTGCGGGCCCGCGGCCTCGCCACGCAGGACGCTCCCTCCATCGAATCGATGAAGGCAGGCGTCGACAAGCTGCTGGCGAACGCCGAAAGAGAGGTCAACGATGCCCTGGAAAAAGAATCGTTGACGACGCTCCTCGACCATCACGAGGTCGGGATCTCCGAGACGCTGGGCAGCATCTTGCCTGTCACCTGTTCCGGTCGCCCCGACGTCGATGCGACCCAGGACGACTTCACCGTGCACGGGGTGCTGGAAGGCTTCACCTCGAAGCATCTGGAGCAGCTGCGGGCCGCCGCGGACAAGTGCGATGTCCGCGCCTTCGAGGAACTGCTCGAGAAAGCCTCGGTCGACCTCGGCGGCGGCCCGAGAGAGAGGCCGCTGGAGGCCTCCCTGCGAGCCATGCTGCCGCAAGTGACCTCCTGCATCACCGAACTCGAATCGGCCCTGAAGCCCCTGCTGTCAGCTCATCTGGAGAGGTTTCAAGAACAACGGCCGCCACGGCAACCAAGCCCCTGCCCAGCGCCCCGCGCCTTCTCGGATCAAGCCGTGTCCACGTGCCTGGCGACGCTCCAGCGCGCCGCCGACAGGGGCCATGCCCGCGCCTACCTGGCCGCCCTCGCCGAGCTTCGCAGCCATCCCCTCGGGGTCGTCACCTTCCCTGACGAGATCAGCGACTCGACGATGCAGGCGCAGGTGTAGCCGGGTCGTTCGGCCTTCCATGCGCCGATCACGCAGCCGCTGCAGGCCCCCCGTTTGCCATGCCCTGCAGCACGGTGGCAGGATGCACGGTTCCCGCCGCCCTTTCGAATGGAGCCGACCGCATGCCAGGCCGACCACAGGCTGTTCCCTTTCTGACACGCATCACGCGCTCATTGCTGTTCACGCTGCTGTTGACGCTGGGCGCCGCCACCGCGACGGCCCAACCCGCCGATGATGCCGACGCGGTGCTCGAATCCGCCCGCCAGCGCGTCGATTCGATCGAGAAGCGCCTGCAGGCCGACAGCCCCGATGCCGAGCTGGTCGCGATGCGCGACGTGCTGCTCGAGATCCAGCAGCATGCCGAGCAGATCGCGCAGACCCAGGCGCCCGAGCTTGCGCGGGCGCAGGCGCGGCTGACCGAGCTCGGTGCCGCCCCCGACGGCACGCGCGAGGACAGCGACGTCGCGACCCAGCGCGACAGCCTGCAGAAGACCACCGAGTCGCTGAACGCGCGCATCAAGCTCGCACGGCTGCTGTCGGTCGAGAGCCTGCAGCTCGCCGACCAGGCCGCGCGGCAGCGCCGCTCGCGCTTCCAGGCGCACCTGTTCGAGCGCACCGATGCGCTGCTGAGCACCTCGTTCTGGCACGACCTGCGCGATCTCTTCTCGCCGGGCGAGGCCACGCCCTCGCCGTGGCAGAACCAGCTCGGCGCGGCATTCGCCCGCATGTCGGCCGCCGCGTGGCTGGCGTGGCTCGGCGTTGCGCTGATCGGCATCGCGCTGCGCATCGCGCTCGGCCGCGTCGTCACCCGGCTGGCCGCCACGCATTCGCCGGCCGCGCGCGTGCGCCGCACGCTGTACGCGCTGGCGCAGACGCTGCTGCGGATGCTCGTGCCCGGCGCCCTCGCGTGGGGCCTGGTGCTCGGCCTGAACTGGCAGCGCCCGACGCCCGAGCCGCTGCACGGCCTTCTCGCG
The DNA here is from genome assembly GCF_054049715.1 of Rhizobacter sp. P5_C2. Lineage (NCBI taxonomy): Bacteria > Pseudomonadati > Pseudomonadota > Betaproteobacteria > Burkholderiales > Sphaerotilaceae > Rhizobacter > Rhizobacter sp. P5_C2. The sequence goes on from NZ_JBFULV010000053.1 coordinate 31,121, forward strand.
AGCTTCGTCGGCGCGGTGGTGTTCTCGGCCTACCTCGCCGGGCTCGGGCGCGCGCTGCTGGCGGCCGACCAGCCGGCCTGGCGGCTCGTGCCGATGSCCGACGCGCTGGCGCAGGCGCTGCGCCGGCAACCGGCGGTGATCGCCATCGTGACGCTCGCCGGCTGGCTGATCCAGCGGCTGGCCGTGCTGGCGCAGGCCGATCTCGCGGCCGAGGTCGCGATCAACTGCGTCTACGCGCTGGTGCTGGCACTCGTCGTCGGCCGCAACCTGCGCCATGGCGAGCGGCTGCGCCGCGCCGCGCTGGCCGCGGCGTCGGCCGAACCTCAACCGGACCCGACATCCCCGCTCGACGCGCTGCCGCGACCGCTGTGGGTCTCGCTGATGCTGGGCGGCGTGTGGCTCGCGCTGGTGGCGAGCGTCGTCTGCATCGTGATCGGCTATGTGGCGCTCGGCGGCTTTGTCGCGCGCCAGGTGGTCTGGGTGTTCGTCGTCTCGCTGACGGCCTACCTGCTGACCTTGCTGGTGGGCGATGTCTTCGACACCTGGGTGCGCTCGCCGCCGCTCACCGATCCGGACGCCGAGGCACCCGATGGCGCGATCGAGGCGCACTCGGACGCCGCGGTGTCGCCGTCGCACCTGCGCAACCAGGTCGCCGTGATCGGCGCCGGCGGCCTGCAGCTCGCGGTGCTGCTGGTGGCGCTGGTGCTGATCCTCGCGCCCTTCGGCGAAGGCCCGGGCGACCTGTGGCAACGCCTCGGCCAGCTCGATGTGGGCGTTGCGGTCGGCGAGCTGCAGGTGCGGCCGATCGCGGTGCTGCGCGCGCTGCTGGTGTTCGGTCTCAGCATGCTGGCGGTGCGCGCGCTCAAGCGCTGGCTGACGCGCAGCTTCCTGCCGACCACGCGGCTCGACGCCGGCATGCGCAGCTCGACCACCACGCTGTTCGGCTTCGTCGGCACGGTGCTCGCGATCGCGTTCGGGCTGTCGGCCATCGGGCTGGCGCTCGACAAGATCGCGTGGATCGCGAGCGCGCTGTCGGTGGGCATCGGCTTCGGGCTGCAGGCGGTGGTGTCGAACTTCGTGTCGGGGCTGATCCTGCTGGCCGAGCGGCCGGTGAAGGTGGGCGACTGGGTCACGCTGGGCGGCATCGAGGGCGACATCCGCCGCATCAACGTGCGCGCGACCGAGATCCAGATGGGCGACCGCTCGACGGTGATCGTGCCGAACTCGGAGTTCATCACGAAGACGGTGCGCAACGTCACGCACGCGAGCCCGCTGGGGCTGGTGCAGATCAAGCTGCCGATGCCGCTGGACACCGACACCGAGCGGGTGCGCGACCTGCTGCTGCAGGCCTTCGTCGAGCACGACGACGTGCTGGAGACGCCGGCGCCGAAGGTCTACCTCGACGGCTTCGACAACGGCAACCTGGTGTTCAACGCCACCGGCTACGTGTTGTCGCCGCGGCAGTCGTATGCGGTGAAGAGCGCGTTGCTGTTCACCGTGCTGGGCGGGCTGCGCGAGGCGGGGGTGCCGATGTCGAAGCCGGCGGCGATGGTGCTGCGCGATGCACCGCCGCTGCCGTGAGCGCCGGCGGGTGACGGTCCCGTCGACCGTCAGCGCGACCGCCGACGACTAGGCGGAGGGGTGTTCATGGGCTGGCGTCGCGATTCAAATGGTTTGACCTTCCAGCGCTTTCTCACCCTTCAGCTTTGCCTTCGAGAGGTCGCTCGCATACAGGGCGCGAAATGCCTTCATGCACGAACTGAACTGCCCCTGCGGGCTGCACGTGACATCGATCAGCGCGTTCAATCGCCGCTGCAATCCGAGGGCCGGACTCGAGGCAAGGAATTCCAGGTTCAACCACAACTGGCCCAGCATCTCGGCGCGTCGGCTTGTCAGGTCTTCGTGATTGAGCTGGAAGAACGAAATGGTGGTCACCGCCCGCTCGAACGCTGGCCCGGTCTTGTGCTTCGGAATAGCCAGCACACCATCGAAGGTGATGAGTTCCTGCGGATCCTCGTCGATGTCGGACACCGGATAGACCAGAAGCGCCCGTTCGCCTGCCATCTGCGACGGATCATCGGCCGCCAGATCGCGTGGGCCACGCACCGGAAAGTAGTTCGATTTCAGCGTCGAGTTGCAGCGCGTGCAAGCGATGGCGTAGTTGAAGGGGTGGTATGCGAGTTGGTAGTAGCCCTGGGTGCTGCCCGTTCCCATGGCGCAGGGCGGCTGGAAGTTCGCCAGGTACGTCAGGCTGGTGCCGGGCCAGGTCTTCACGCTCTGCTTGGGCCGGAAATGCTCGACCTCATGCACTTTGCTGGCGTAGCTCGCGCCTTGCAGCTTCGTTTCGCAATAGGCGCACTTCTCGTGCTGCAGGCGAATGTAGACGTCTTTGATCTCACCCCAGAATTCCGAACCACCGGTGTAATCGCGCGCCTGTGCATAGGCTTGCGTGCGCACTCGGGCACGACCGATCCAGTTCGGCTTCTCAACAGTGATCAGATCGATCAGCTGCTGCGGATCGACAGGGTAGCGAACCATGCCGATGTCTACTTCGATGCGACAGGGGCCTTGCGCCGCGCAGCGGCCCGCTTGGGCTGCTGAACGGCCAAGGCCTGCACTTCGGCCTTCGGCAAGCCCTTGGAGAGCAGCTCCAGGTACTTCATCGAGGCGGTCGGGTCGCCACCGACCGCCTTGCTGGCCAGCTGAGACAAGGCCTGCGACACCTCCATGGCGCGCGTGCTGTCCAGGCCGAAGTACGGCGACAGCAGGATCTGCTCGGCACTGCGTCCGTGCACCCGCTCCGGCAGGCGTTTGATCACCGTGCTGCCGTCTTCCTCCGCCAGCAGGAACAGATTGCCGGCCTCCAGCGACCCGACCACCAGCGGGCTGTGCGTGGTCACGATGAACTGCATCTTCGGCAGCGCACGCGCCAGCGTCGGCACGACCACGCGCTGCCACTCGGGGTGCAGGTGCAGGTCGATCTCGTCGAGCAGCAGCACGCCGCTGACGTCGCGCAGCTTGACGCCACTGCCCGCGCCCATGCAGACGTGGAACAGCATGTCGCCGATCCAGCCGATGTAGGCGCGGTAGCCGTCGGACAGCGCGCGAAACGGCAGCGACACCCCGTTCATCGTGAACAGGTGTTCGGTGCCGCTCTCGGTCTTGGCCGCCGTCTTCTGCATGCGGCAGGCGTCGGGCAGCAGCTCGTTCATCAGGGCGACGACCTGCGCGTAGCGGCCCTTGTTGCTGACGGCGTAGGCCGGCAACCAGTACGACAGCGGAATCAGCCCGAGGTGATCCTCGAACAGGCTGGACACGCGCTCGTAGGGGCGCAGCCGCGACTTGGTGCGGGCGCTCTCGTCGACCCGGGTCGAGGCCTCCACGCGACGCGTCGCACCATAGCCGACGACGAAGAACGCCGAGGCGCGGTCGTCGAACTGCAGCCGCTCGATCGTGCCCTGCACGCCCGGCGGCGTGCTGCTCCATTGCAGCCGCTCGGTGGTGCCGATGCGCGTCACCGTCGTCACCATCTGCAGTTGCTTCTCTTTGGCCAGCGCACGTGCGTAGCTCGGCAACTCGCCCGACGCCAGCGCGACATCGGCCGTGATGCGCGCCGGCGGCAGCTTGTCGAGTGCCGCCGCCTTGACCGGCTTCGCACCGGGCGGGCGGCGGATCAGCGACTCGGGCACGAAGCCGGACGACGAACTCATCAACGGTCCCAGTGCAGCCAGTGCCGCGGCACGCAGCACACTGGTCTTGCCGAGCCCGTTGCCCCCCAGCATCACGTTGACGTTCGGCAGGCTCAACTGCGGCGTGCCCGGCGCGTTCAGCGCCAGCGTCACCGACTCGAGCGAGCGCAGGTTCTCGATCTTCAGCTGCTTGATGTACATGCGAGGTCTCCGACGGGCGCAGTCTAGGGCCTGTTCAGACCGCCCACGGCGCGGGTGCCGCCGCATCCACCCCGTACTTCGCGACCGCCTGCGCCAGCACCCCGCGCTCCAGCGTGCCTTCGCGCACCAGCGCCTGCAGCGCCGCCAGCACCACCTGGTGCCGGTCGACCTCGAAGAAGCGGCGCAGCTGCTGGCGCGTGTCGCTGCGGCCGAAGCCGTCGGTGCCGAGCGTCGCGTAGCGCGCCGGCACGAACTCGGCGATCAGCTGCGGCCACGCGCGCACGTAGTCGGTCGCGGCGATCACCGGGTCATTGCCGGCCAGCAGCGTCGCCACGTGCGACACCGCCGGCGCACCGCCCAGCCGCTCAGCGCGGTCGCATTCGCGGGCCTCGCGCGCCAGCTCGCTGAAGCTCGTCACGCTGAACACCTCGCTCGCCACCTTCCAGTCGGTGGCCAGCAGCTCGGCCGCGGCGATCACCTCGCGCAGGATCGCGCCGCTGCCGAGCAGCCGCACGCTGCCAACCTTCTTTCTCACCGCCTGCGCCTGCAGCCGGTACATGCCGCGCAGCAGGTCGGCCTGCGCCGCGTCCGGCAGCGACGGCTGCGCGTAGTTCTCGTTCATCAGCGTGATGTAGTGGAACTCGTCGCACTGCTGCTCCAACATGCGGCGTGCCGCGTGGTCCATGATCACCGCGACCTCGCCGGCGAAGGCCGGGTCCCACGCGCGGCAGTTCGGCACCATCGCGGCCATCACCAGGCTGCTGCCGTCCTGGTGCTGCAGGCCCTCGCCGCCGAGCGTCGTGCGGCCCGCGGTGGCGCCGAACAGGAAGCCGCGCACGCGCTGGTCGGCGGCCGCCCAGATCAGGTCGCCGACGCGCTGGAAGCCGAACATCGAGTAGTAGATGTACATCGGCAGCATCGGCAGCCCGTGCACGCTGTACGAGGTGCCGGCCGCGATCCACGACGCGAGCGCGCCGGCCTCGGTGATGCCCTCTTCCAGCAGTTGCCCGTCCTTCGCCTCGCGGTACGACAGCATCGAGCCTGCGTCCTCCGGCTCGTACAACTGCCCGTGCGGCGAGTAGATGCCGATCTGCCGGAACAGGCTCGCCATGCCGAAGGTGCGCGCCTCGTCGGCGACGATCGGCACGATGCGCGGCCCGAGCGCCTCGTCCTTCAGCAGCCCGGCGAACATGCGCACCGCGGCCATCGTGGTTGACATCTCCTTGCCGTCGGCCTGCAGCGCGAAGCCGCCCCAGCCGGCCAGCGGCGGCACCGGCAGCACCGGCGCCTGCGGCTTGCGCGCCGGCAGCGCCCCGCCGAGCGCGCGGCGGCGCTCGTGCAGGTAGACCATCTCGGGGCTGTCGTCGGCCGGCTTGTAGAAGCGCAGCGCGGCCACGTCATCGTCCGACAGCGGCAGCGCGAAGCGGTCGCGGAAGGCCTTCAGAGCACTCACGTCGAGCTTCTTCGCCTGGTGCGAGGTCATGCGCGATTCGCCGACCCCGCCCATGCCGAAGCCCTTCTTGGTCTTCGCGAGGATCACCGTCGGACGGCCCTTGTGCGCCCGCGCCGCGGCGAAGGCCGCATGCAGCTTGCGGAAGTCGTGCCCGCCGCGCTTCAGCGCATCGATCTCGTCGACGCCCATGTGCGCGACCAGCGCCTGCACCTGCGGGTCCTGCCGGAAGAAATGCTCGACGTTGTAGGCGCCGTCGTTCGCGCCCAGCGTCTGGTACTGGCCGTCGACGGTGGCAGCCAGCCGCTGCAGCAGCACGTGCTGGGTGTCGCGCGCGAACAGGGCATCCCAGTCGGAGCCCCACAGCACCTTGACGACGTTCCAGCCGGCGCCGGTGAACAGCGATTCGAGTTCCTGGATGATCTGGCCGTTGCCGCGCACCGGGCCGTCCAGCCGCTGCAGGTTGCAGTTGACGATGAAGGTCAGGTTGTCGAGCTGCTCGCGCGCGGCGAGCGTCAGGCCGGCGATCGATTCCGGCTCGTCCATCTCGCCGTCGCCGAACACGCCCCACACATGGCGCTGCGCGGTGTCGGCCAGGCCGCGGTGCGCCAGGTAGCGCATGAAGCGCGCCTGGTACACCGCGCTCAGCGGGCCCAGGCCCATCGAGCCGGTCGGGAACTGCCAGAACTCCGGCATCAGCCACGGGTGCGGGTACGAGCACAGGCCGCGGCCGCCGACCTCCTGGCGGTAGTTCGCGAGCTGCTCCTCGCTGAGCCGGCCTTCGAGGAAGGCGCGCGAATAGACGCCCGGCGCCGAATGCGGCTGGAAGTACACCAGGTCGGCATCGCGCCCGCCGGGCGTGCGGCTGTCGTCGCCGCGGAAGAAGTGGTTGAAGCCCAGCTCGAAGATCTCGGCCGCCGACGCATAGCTCGCGATGTGGCCGCCGAGTTCGCCGTAGGCCTGGTTCGCGCGCACGACCATCGCGAGCGCGTTCCAGCGCGTGATCGCGGTCAGGCGTTCCTCGATCGCGAGGTCGCCCGGGTAGTGGCCCTGCCGCTCCAGCGGGATCGTGTTGCGGTAGGCCGAGTACGGCTGCACGTGCGGCACGATGCCCAGCTGCTGCGCCTGCTCCTCCAGCAGCTCCAGCAGGTACAGGCCGCGCTCGCTACCGCTCTCGGCGACGGTGGCGCGCAGCGCGTCGAGCCACTCCTTCGTCTCCAGCGGGTCGGTGTCGTTCGCGGCCTGGGCGAGCAGGTGGCGGGGGGTCTGGCCGTTCATGGGGCGGTCCTGCAGCGGGGGAGCCAAGACTATAGAAGAACATGTTGAAACCGCGTGCGGAACCGCCCCCGGCGGGACATTGCATAGACTCGCCCACCCGGCCCGCCGTTTGCCCGCTGTCCGGCAGTTGTCTTGAAGGATCCCGATGTCGCCATTCCACCCCGACCCATTGCCCACCGTGCCCGGCTTCGAGCCCGCGCCCGTGTGGCGCGAGCGCCTGCTGCGCATCGCGCTGTGGTCGGGGCTCGCTGCCGCGGTGCTGGCCGTCGCGCTCGGCATCTACATCGTGGTGCTGCTGCGCATCACGCCCAGCATCGACGACCTGAAGCAGGTGCAGGCGCAGCAGCCGAGCGTGCTGCTGTCGGCCGACGGCCAGCAGATCGCGAGCTTCCGGCGCGCGCAGCAGGAGCGGCTGACGCTCGACAAGGTCTCGCCCTTCGTCGTGAAGGCGCTGGTCGCCACCGAGGACAAGCGTTTCTACGATCACCACGGCATCGATTTCATCCGCTCGTTCGGCGCGGTGCTGCACAGCGCCACCGGCGACATGCAGGGCGGCTCGACCATCACGCAGCAGCTGGCGCGCAACCTGTTTCGCGACGAGGTCGGGCGCGCCCGCACCCTGCACCGCAAGGGCAAGGAATGGGTCACCGCGATGCGCATCGAACGCGTCTACGACAAGACCCAGATCCTCGAGGCCTACCTGAACACCGTGCCGTTCCTGTACAACGCGGTCGGCATCGAGATGGCGGCGCGCACCTACTTCGACACCTCGGCCGCCGAGCTCGACGTGCTGCAGAGTGCCACGCTGGTCGGCATGCTGAAGGGCACCCAGTACTACAACCCGGTGCAGCACCCCGAGAGGGCGCTCGCGCGGCGCAACGTGGTGCTGTCGCAGATGGCGAAGGCGCAGGCGATCACCGACGAGCAGCTGCGCACGCTGAGCGCGCAGCCGCTGCAGCTGCACTGGAGCCGCCAGCCCGATTTCCCGGCCACCGCGCCGCACTTCGCGGCCTATGCGCGCAAGTGGCTGCTCGACTGGGCCGATGAGCATGATCAAGACCTGTACGCCGACGGCCTGGTGATCGAGACCACGCTCGACAGCCGGATGCAGGATGAAGCCGTGCGGGCAGTGCAGGCACAGACCGACCTGCTGCAGCAGGTGGCCGACGCCGAATGGAGCCGCCCCACGCTGCCGCCGGTGTCGAACGCGCCCGAGGCCTACGCGAAGCTGCTGGGCAAGGCCGAGCCGTTCGGCTTCTTGTGGACCGGGCGGCGCGACCTCGTCACCGCGTTCCTGCGCGAGTCGCCGGAGTTCAAGCAAGCGGTCGAAGGCGGCGCGGGCCCGGGCGAAGCGCTCGAGAAGCTGCGCGCCGATGCGCCGTTCATCGCGAAGCTGAAGGCGCAGAAGACTCGGCTGGAGGCCGGCTTCGTCGCGATGGACCCGCGCAACGGCGAGATCCGCGCCTGGGTCGGCAGCCGCGATTTCGCGCAGGAGCAGTACGACCACGTCGCGCAGGCCGAGCGCCAGCCCGGTTCGACCTTCAAGCCCTTCGTCTACGGCGCCGCGCTGGAGGCAGGCTTGACGCCCGACCGCACCTTCGTCGACGGGCCGGTCGAGGTCACGATGGGCGGCACCGTCTGGCGCCCGACCGACATGTCGGGCTCGACCGGGCAGCCGATGACGATCCGCGACGGCCTCGCGCTGTCGAAGAACACCATCACCGCACAGGTCATGCAGGAGGTGGGCATCCCGCGCGTGGTGGCGCTCGCGAAATCGCTCGGCGTCGACCAGAGCCCGCTCGAGCCGGTGCCGTCGCTCGCGCTCGGCACCAGCCCCGTGACGCTGCTGGAGATGGTGAACGCCTATGCGTCGATCGCGCAGGTGGGCAGCGTGCACAAGCCGCTGTTCGTCAAGCGCATCAAGGACCGCAGTGGCCGGGTGATCGCCGAGTTCGGTGAATCGCCGCGTCGCGGCATGTCGCCCGAGGCCGCCACCGACCTGATCGACATGATGCGCGGCGTGATCGCACGCGGCACCGGCACGCAGGTGCGCACGCGCTTCGGCGTGACCGGCGACCTGGCCGGCAAGACCGGCACCACGCAGAAGAACACCGACGGCTGGTTCATCCTGATGCACCCGGAGCTGGTGGCCGGCGCGTGGGTCGGCTTCAACGATGCGCGGGTCACGCTGCGCAGCAGCTGGTGGGGCCAGGGCGGGCACAACGCGGTGCGGCTGGTCGGCGATTTCTTCCGCGATGCGCAGAAGAAGGGGCTGGTCGACCCGAAGGCGAGCTTCCCACCGCCGCGCGTGCCGCCGGTGCCGGCGGTCGAGCCGGCGGCGTCGGCGCCCGAGGGCGCGAACGAGGGCGAGGGTGGCAGCCTCGATCCGGCGAACGGCGACGACCAGCCGCCCAAGACCTCGGAGGAGCTCGGGCAGGTGCTCAGCGGCATGGGCCTGGACCCGAAGACCGGCGTGCCGAAGTCGCCGGGCGATCGGCCTGCGCCGCGGCCGCAACCGAGCCCCCCGAGCCCTCTACCGATGGTTCCATTCCATGAAGAGCCGGCGCCGCCACCCGCGGCACCGGCGGCTTCTGACACCAGCCCATGAGGCTTTCGACGACCTGACCCGGGAGAAGACCAAGATGAGCTTTCCGATGACCTGGCTGCGTGCCGCGCAGCCTGCCCTGCTTGCCCTGCTGATCGCAGCGACGGGCGCGCTCCACGCGCAGCCGGTGGCCGCGCCCGATGCGGCGGCTTCTGCTGTGACATCGGCCGAGGCCGCCGCCTTGCGCGCCCTGCTCGATGCCGACCTCGCCGAGAACTTCCGCCGCGAGCCGCTGTGGGCCACGGTGCTCGGCATCCCCGGCTACAACGCGCAGCTCGCCGACCTGTCGGACGCCGAAGAGCAGCGCCGGCAGGCCTACCAGCGCGAGACCTTGGCGCGCGTGCAGGCGATCAGCCCGACCGGCCTGCACGGGCAGGATCGGGTGTCGCGCCAGCTGCTGCTGGAGAAGATGCGCATCGGCGTCGAGTCGCAGCAGTTCGTGCATTCGAAGGAGCTGGTGCTGACCACGCTGTGGGGCATCCAGTCGATGATGCCGCTGGCCGCGCAGATGACGCCGATGCGCAGCGCCGACGACTACCGCGACTTCACCGCCCGCGTGAAGGCCGTGCCGCGCATGGCGGACCAGGTGCAGCAGCGCCTGGTGCTGGGCCTGCAGTCGGGCTGGGTGCAGCCGCGGGGCGTGGTCGATCGGGTGATCGCCGGCATCGACGCCCACCTGGTGGCCGATGCGGACGACAGCGTGCTGCTGAAGCCGTTCAAGGGCTTCGTACCGGCGGTGGCGGAGGGCCAGCGCGACGAACTGCTGCAGGCCGCGCGCATCGCGGTGCGCGACGACTACCAGCCGGCGCTGCGCCGCCTGCGCGAGTTTCTCGCGACCACCTACCGGCCAAAGGCGCCGGTCGACGTCGGCCTGGCGGCGCTGCCGGGCGGCGCGGCGTACTACGACTTCCTGATCCGCACCGGTATCGTGCCGGACCAGGACGCCGGCAAGATCCACGCACTCGGCCTGCGCGAGGTGGCGCGGCTGCGGCGCGAGATCGCGCAGGTGGCGCGGCAGACCGGCTTCAAGGGCAGCACGCAGGCGTTCATGCACTACGTGAGCCACGACAAGCGCTTCTTCTTCACCTCCGAAGAGGCAGTGCTGGCGAGCTTCCGCGCGATGTCGGCGCGCATCGACCCGCAGTTGCCGACGCTGTTCCACAGCGTGCCGCGCATGGCTTACGAGGTGCGTGGCATGACGGCGTCGGAGTCGGCCAGCAGCACGGCGGCCAACTACACGCCGGGCTCGCTGGAGCTCGGGACGCCCGGCTATTTCACGGTGAACGCGCGCGGCTTTGCCGGCGAGCCGACCTGGGAGGTGGAGACGCTGTTCATGCACGAGGCGGTGCCGGGGCACCACCTGCAGGGCGCGCGCTCGGCCGAGATCGAGGGCCTGCACGACTGGCGCCGCCGTGGCGGCTGGAACGTGGCCTATGGCGAAGGCTGGGCGCTGTACGCCGAATCGCTGGGCTTCCAGCTCGGCATGTACCGCGACCCGTACCAGCACTACGGCCACCTGCAGGCGCAGCTGTTCCGTGCGGCGCGGCTGGTGGTCGACACCGGCATCCACGCGTACCGCTGGCCGCGCGCGAAGGCGGTCGACTACATGATCCGGCAGGCCGGGCTCGAGCCGGCGAACGCCGCCAGCGAGGTCGACCGCTACTTCTCGAACCCGAGCCAGGCGCTCGGCTACCTGCTGGGCAAGCGCAAGCTGCTGGAGCTGCGCGAGCGGGCGCAGAAGGCGCTGGGCACCCGCTTCGACCTGCGCGACTTCCACGCGGTGGTGATCGACAGCGGCACGATGCCGTTGTCGGTGCTGGAGCAGCGGGTGGATGCCTGGATCGCGCGCGGTGGCGGGCGGCCGGATGCGGAGGGCTGATCGAGCTGGGAGAATGCGCGGATGACGACGACCGAAGCACCGCTGATCCAGATCGCCCGCCGCTACTCGCACATCGGCATGCAGGTGGCGAAGGCCTACCACCAGCGGCAGGTCGAGCTGCAACTCGACAAGGTGCTGATGCCCGACCGCCTGTCGACGCCCGCTGGCACCCAGGCCTCGATCGCGACGCTCGGCGAGCTGCGCGAGCTGACCGCGACCCACCGGCAGGCATATCAGAAGCTGATGGTGGGATTCGCCGGCGAGATGGCCAAGGCTTTGGAGGATTTGCCCGAGGCGGTGCGCGATGCCGAACGGGATCGCATCGTGCCGATGCTCGAATGGCAGTTCAACGCGCAGCGCGAGTTCTACGAGAACCGCGACCGCTGGATCGCCGCGGCGGAGCAGGTCTGCGAGCTGATCGAAGAACGGCGCGCGAAGCTGACCTTCACCGACGACGGCGTGCTGTTCGAGGCCGACGAGGACCTCGACCGCTTCCAGTCGCTGATGAGTTCTCTCGACGAGATGCAGCAGCGCGAGACCGAGCAACTGGCGCAGCGCATTGAGCGGATGAAGCGCTCGGCCGCGGCGCTCGGGATGAACTTCAGCGACTAGGCGCTGCTCGCTTTGCAAGGCCATTGCGTCCGGACGGTCGCATGACGGCTACGATGGGCCTCAACTTGTCGAGACCCTCATGAACCAACTCCTGCTGCAACCCGCCGCCACGATCACGGCCGCACTGATCACCAACCCGGCACCGGGGGTGACACGCACGAAGATCGAGGACGTGGGCGCGCTGTTCACCATGGTCTACAACGAACTGGCCAAAGCGGCTGCCGCCGACACCGAAAAGGCGAAGACGGCGACCTCCTGAGGCCGGGCAGAACCTCGGCGGTTCTGCTCAGCTGCTCTGCTCAGCGGTTCTGCTGCGGCGGACGCCCGAGGTGGCGGAACGTGATCCGCCCCTTGCTCAGGTCGTACGGCGACATTTCCAGCGACACGTTGTCGCCGGCCAGGATGCGGATGTGGTGCTTGCGCATGCGTCCCGACGTGTAGGCCACCAGCTTGTGGCCGTTTTCCAGCGTCACGCGGAAACGCGAGTCCGGCAGGATTTCGTTGACGACGCCGCTCATTTCGATCAGTTCTTCCTTGGCCATGAGGACACTCCTTAGGGGTTGGACGGGGATGGCACGGCCGCGCTGCGGCCCGCGACCCAGGCGAGGCCCTGGTCGGTGGCGTAGCGCAATGCGGCGCGTGCGGTCTGGAAGAGCGGCGAGAAGCGCATCACCCGGTCGTGGGTGGCGCTGCCGCGGCCGCTGCGGATGGAGACGGCGGCCTCGTGGCGGCCGTCGCTGCGGGAATGGCTGAGTGGCGAGACGAGGTATCTGCCGATTTCGATCGAGGTCTTGATGCAGTTCTTTCAAGGGCGCGACCGGCTTGCGAGTGCCATCAAAAACGGCTGCTGCAGCGTCGGTCGGGAGTAGGGGCGTCGATGCCGTCAGAGGATGCAGCCCGCGGGACAGGCCGCCCGACACGCGCCAGGAGGAAGCACGGAGTCTACCACTGCGGCTTTTTCCAGGCCATGCCCGCACGGCGGTATCCCCGTGAACGACTCGGCGTTCGAGGCCGGCAGCGTGTCATGCCGATGACCCATGTGGCAGTGATACGGTGGCATGGCCGCTGACGGGCGGTAGCCTGTTTCCCTGAGCACGATCTCCGGAGCTTGACATCCGTAGCCCATGGGCTACATTCTCTCGATGCGTGTCGAGAAGACGGAGGCCTATCGAGAGTGGCTCGACGCGCTCAAGGACCGTGCCGGGAGGGCGCGGATCCTGGTGCGGGTCGAGCGCCTGATCGATGGCAATCCAGGGCAGCACAGGGAGCTGACCGAGGGCATTGCCGAGCTGAAGATCGACTTCGGACCCGGGTACCGCGTCTACTACTCTCGCAGGGGTGATCGCCTTCTTCTTCTGCTGGCCGGCGGCGACAAGTCGTCGCAGCAAAAGGACATCGCCAAGGCCATTGAACTGGCAACGCATTTTGAGGAGTAGCCTGCCATGCCCAAGACCGAGTCGAAGAAACCCGTCCGAACGAAGGTGACGCCGTACGACGTGGCAGAGCATCTGCGAACGCCGGAAGAAATGGCGGCCTACCTGGATGCCTGGCTTGAAGAAGCGCCGGATGACGCCGCGGGCATCGCGCGCGCATTGGGCGATATTGCGCGGGCCAAAGGCATGAGCCAGGTGGCCAAAGAGGCGGGCCTGAGTCGCGAAAGCTTGTACCGCGCGCTCAGTGCCGAAGGCAATCCCAGCTTCGCCACGGTGCTGAAGGTGGCCAAGGCGCTGGGCTTCAGGCTGCACGCCTCGGCCCTCTGACCTCAGCCCTTCTTCGGCCTCTCCAGCGAATCCCGCAGGATCAGCTCCGGGCTGAACTCGCGCGACACCGGGAGTGCGGTGCCGAAGCACAGGTTCGACAGCAGCCGGCAGGCGTTCAGCCCCATGTCGCCGACGACGATGCGAATCGTCGTCAGGCGCGGCGACAGCCACGCGGCGATGTCGGTGTCGTCGTAGCCCATCACCGAGACGTCGCCCGGCACCGTGAGGCCGGCGGCTTGCAGACGCGACATCGCACCCATCGCCATCTGGTCGTTGCAGCAGAACAGCGCGGTGAAGCGCGCCCTGTCGGCCAGCAGCTGCTCGGTGCCGGCCCAGCCGCTCTCGGCCGCGAAATCGCCGGTCATCGTCGGTACCGACTCGCGCGCGATCCCGGCCGCGGCCAGCGTGTCGAAGAAGCCCTGCAGGCGCAGCCGGTTGTCCGGCGCGCCCGACGGCCCCGCGATCACCGCGATGCGGCGGTGCCCATGCTCCAGCAGCGTGCGCGCCGCGAGCGCCCCACCGGCCTTGTGGTCGACCGTGAAGCAATGGCTGCGCATGCCCTTCACGTCACGGTTGACCACCGCCAGGTTCGGGAAGCGCCGCTTCAGCGCCAGGATGTCGGCATCGCGCAGCGCATAGGTGGTCAGCAGCATGCCCTCGCACTGCCGGTCCATCAGGAACTCGATGCCGTTCAGCGCCTGCTCGCGCACGTCTTCGCCACCGTGGCCGTTGGCGATCACCATGTGGCGGTCCAGCGCGCGCAGCTCCATGTCGATCGCATGCAGCATCGGGCCGTAGAACGGCCCCTTGAAATCGGGCACGTAGACGCCGATCGCGTTGGTGCTCTTCATCGACAGCGCGCGCGCGATCCGCGAGGGCCGGAAATCCAGCTGCTCGATCGCCGCCTGCACGCGCGAAGCCGAGTCGGCCGAGAACGGCCCCTTGCCCGAAATCACGCGTGATGCCGTGGCAACGCCGACACCTGCCAGTCGCGCCACATCCTTGATCGTGCCCACTGATTGCACCTGCCCCAGACTACCGAATTGGGTCGGATCATAGTCTGGAGCTTGTGCAGGGCCGATTCGAGGTGGTCGCAGACTGTGTCCGGCACCGCCCGGTTCCCGGGGTCAGTAGTCGTCGCGGCCGTGGGTGGCGGTCGTGAAGCCGAGGAACTGCATCGAGCTGCCGTCCGGGCGTCGCGCCTTCGCGAGCGCCTGGAAATTCGGGATCGCGACGCCGCGGTTCATGTAGCCGTTGACCGCGATGTCCATGTAGCCGGCCTCCAGGTGCTGGCCCTTGCAGTTGCGCACGCCGGTGCCGCTCTGCAGCGACTTCGCCATGTACTCCAGCCCCTTGGCCAGCCGCGGCGTGGTCTCGCCCGACGCCTTCCACAGCCACACCGACGTGTCGCCGGCCTGGATCACCGCGATCTCGGCCGCCTGCGCCAGGCCTTCGAGGTTGTACTGCGGATGCGTGCAGTCGCGGTCCTTCAGCTCGTTGACCTCGCCGCTCGAGAAGACCGACAGCGGGATCATCTCGGTGACGCGTTGCAGGCCCGCCGCGTAGCGCGTCGGGTTGTCCTGGTAGGCGCCGGCCGCCATCATCGCCAGGCCAGCCGACACCGCCCAGTTGTTCACCCGCGTGCGCGCCTTCGCGGCCTCGGTGTACTGGCGGTCGACGAAGCCGCTGAAGGTGGTGATGTCGGCCTGGGCCCAGCCGGCCTCGCCGTTGTTGTGGTGGCGGATGATCTCGGCCGCGCTGACCCACACCGGCAGCATCCACGCCGCCTCGAGCTGCACCTGGGCCGCGTTGGTGCCCGAGGCCACCGAGAAGCTGCGGAAGGTCTTGCCCCAGTCGTTCAGGATCGCGACCGCCTTGTCGCGGTGCCGCACGTCACCGGTCTTCACCCAGCGCAGCGCGTTCAGGTAGGCCGCCTGCGCGTCGTTCTTGAAGCGCGCCTCCTGGTCGCCGATCGCGCTGCCCACCACCTGCACGTTGGACAAGGCCTTGTGCGAGTAGGTGTAGGCGCTGCGCGAGTCGTTCATCACGACCTGGTAGCCGGTCTTCAGCACGCTCGGGTTGGCCGAGTTCTGCGCGGCCTTGAAGCTGTCGAGCCGCGCCTGCGTCAGGAAGATGCCGGGGTGGCGGAAGGTGGTCGGCGTGATGGCCTTCGCACCTTCGCGTGCCACCGACGCGTCGTCGGTCGGCGCGTCGGCCACCTGGGCACTGTCGTCGGACGCCGACGCCTGCGCGGTGTCGTCTTCGCCGGTGTTGCCACCGCCGCACGCCGCCAGCAGGGCCAGCGTGAGCGGGGCGAGGGCCCAGCGCAAGCGCCGGGTCATGGTTTGATTGCTTTTCATGCGGATCTCCTCGCTCACTTGATGCTGTAGCTGTCGCCGTAGACCTTCCAGTTCAGCGGCGTGTTCAGGTCGAAGTTGCCGGCCTTCAGCCAGACGCGCTGCGCGGTGTCGACGCGCGTCGTGTCGCTGTGGGCCTCTTCCTTGTTCATCTCGACCACGCGGGCATCCATGAAGGCGTTCAGGTAGGTGGCCTCGTCGCCGCCCTGGGCGGGGGTCTTGGCCTTGGCCATCGCCGCCTTGCGGACGCTCATCGCGCCTTCATAGCCGTGCATCACCGCCGCGTCGTAGTAGGCGAATTGGCCGAGTGCGCGCAGGCCGTCACTCTTGGCCCGGCTGACCGAGGGGTTGAAGTAGACGTTGTCGCGTTCGTAGTCCTGCGACTGCTGGAAGATCACGTCGGCGGCGGCGGTCTTCCAGTCGCCGGTGTAGTTCGGATCGAGCCCGGCGTGCGACTCGGTGTTGTTCACCTTCTTCAGCGCCGGCAGGTACTTCGACAGCACGTTGCCCGGCTTGCGGTTGGTGTACTCCTGGACGACTTCCAGCATGTCGCCGGTGCCCGAGCAGAAGCCGATGATGCCGGCGGTGTAGCCGCGGCCGTCATGGATGTCCTGGATGTAGGCG
>NZ_JBFULV010000054.1:0-47244 GCF_054049715.1 Rhizobacter sp. P5_C2
GCGCGGCACGAAGGCCGGCGCGTAGCGGCCGCGCGCGATGTCGTGATGGCCGCCGAGCTCCGGTGCCGCTTCCATCTGAAAGCCGGCCGTCACCAGCCCGTCGCGCACCGCGCGCGCGGCGCTCCAGGTGGACACCGTCGCGCCCGGGGCGGCCAGGCGGCCGAGGGTCTTCAGCAAGCGGCTGTCCCAGGCGTCGGGGTTGCGCGCCGGCGCGAAGCCGTCGAGGTAGAACGCATCGACCTCGGCCACCAGTTCGGGCAGCCAGTCGCGCGCGTCGCCGAGCGCCAGCAGCAGCTGCACCCGGCCGCCCTCGAACGACAGGCGGTGCAGGTTGGGCGTCAACGGCGGCCAGGCGGCTTCGAGCTGCTGCGCGAGCGCGGCCCACGCCGGCTCGCGCGGCACCTGCTGCAGGTCGTCGCGCCGCAGCGGGTTCAGCTCGGTCGAGATGAAGTACAGCGTGTCGCAGCGCTGCGGATCACGCCGCCAGGCATCCCAGGTGGCGAGGAAGTTGTTGCCGAGGCCGAAGCCGGTCTCCAGCACGACGAAGCGCGCGCGGCCCTGCCAGTGCTGCGGCAGCTGGTTGCCACCGAGGAACACCTGCAGCGCTCGCTGCGCGGCATCCGCAAGCGGGTGGGTGTTCATGCAGCGCGGCGCGCGAGCCAGTCGAGCAGGCGGTCGCGGGCGTCGGTCAGGCCGCGGTAGGCCAGCACCGCGGGGCTCATCGTCGACAGCGCATCGTGCACCTGGCGCGCCTGCGCCGGATCGGCCAGCGCCTGGGCCAGCGGCGCGAGGCCGACGCGGATCGTGAACACTGCCTGATGCACACCCGGCACCGGGATGAAGGTCTGGTGCTCGGTGCGGAAGAAGGCGCGGAATGCGAGCTCGTCGGCGCTGGCCGTCGGCGACCACGGCGCCGGGTCGACGCGGTCCGGGTGCGCATGCAGCCGCGGATGGCGCGTGATGGTCCAGACGAAGCGCTCCCAGCGATCGGCCTGCGTGACGAGCCGCGCGAGGTGGTCGCTGGCGCTGACGAGCAACTGGTTGTCGGCGACCGGCGCATGCACCTCGGCGAAGTGCCGGCCGACCTTCTCGTCGGGTGCCCAGTTCGACGGCAGGCACACCGCGAGCCACGGGATGCGGGCGCTGTCGCCATCGATGACCGCGAAATCTTCGGCGAACGCGAGGCACAGCAGTGCCGGCAGCCGCCAGGCGTTCGGCAGCGCCGACAGGCAGGTGCCGATCTCGGGCAGCGCGTCGCCGTCGACCCGGGGCTCGTCGCCGACGAGCGACCAGCCCAGCAGCGGGGCCTGCCAGGTGCCGGCCTGATGGCGCCACGCGCCGGGGTGCTCGGCGGCTGCGTGCTCGCACAACGCCGCCAGCGCCGGTGCGGCGTCGAAGCCGGGTGCCGCGAGCAGCGCCTGCGGCGCGAACGCCGCCAGCACCGCGAGCTTCTCGCGCAGCACGCGCTGCCCGGGCCGCAGCGGCGTCAGCTGCGGCGCGCCCGGCGCGAGCCGGCGCAGGCCGGGCTGCATCCGGAACGGCGCGGTGACGGCGGTGAAGTCGAAGCCAGCGGCAGAACCCATGGTCACGGACGGTAGCAAAAAGGGCACCCGAGGGTGCCCTTTTGCGGTGAGAGACAAGGCGCGATCAGACGCGCTTGCGGTACTCGTGCGTGCGGGTGTCGATTTCGATCTTGTCGCCGGTTTCGACGAACAGCGGGACCGAGACCTCGAAGCCGGTGGCCAGCTTGGCCGGCTTCAGCACCTTGCCCGAGGTGTCGCCCTTGACGGCCGGCTCGGTGTAGGTGATCTCGCGCACCAGGCTGGTCGGCAGTTCGACCGAGATGGCCTTGCCGTCGTAGAACACCACTTCGACCGGCATCGCCTCTTCGAGGTACTGCACCGCGTCGCCCATGTTCTCGGACTCGACCTCGAACTGGTTGTACTCGGCGTCCATGAACGCGTACATCGGGTCGGCGAAGTAGGAGTAGGTGCACTCCTTCTTGTCGAGGATGACCTGGTCCATCTTGTCGTCGGCCTTGAAGACGACTTCGGTGCCCGAATTGTTCAAGAGGCTCTTGAGCTTCATGCGCACGGTGGCGGCATTGCGGCCACCGCGGCTGTATTCGGTTTTCAGCACGACCATCGGGTTCTTGTCGTGCATGATCACGTTGCCTGCGCGAATTTCCTGTGCGATTTTCATAACGGTTTCCGTGGGGCGGTGTTGCGCGTTGTTGCGTCTGACGAATTTGCGTCTGGATCAGCGCGCGCCGGAATCTCGATCACCCAGAACGCGCAAAGCCGGCGATTTTATAGTGATTCGGCGGCGAAGGACAGCAACTGGGTGGCGAGGTCGGTCTGGTTGAGCAGGTCTTGGCGCCAATTCAGGCACTGGGCCTGCCAGGACGCGCGATCAGGCCCGACCGCGGCAGGGGCTTGCAGGCCGTTCCAGCCGCGCCATGCCGCGCGGACGTCCGCTAAGGCCGCGAAGCGATCCAGGAAGGCCCGCAGCTTGGCGTCGTGCACGCCATCGTCCTGCGGATAGATCTGCCAGACGAAGGGCTTGCCGGCCCAGAGCGCGCGCACCAGCGAATCCTCGCCGCGCACGAAATTCAGGTCGCAGGCCCACAGCAGGCGGTCGAAATCCGGCTGCGCGAGATAGGGCAGGGGCTGCACACGGATGTGGGCCGGCAGCCCGGGCAGCGGCGGCGCGGTGCCGGGCACCAGCAGCAGCGTCGGCTGTTCGCCCAGACAACCGAGCAAGGCCTCGGCCGACGGCACGCGGTAGCAGAACAGACTGGCGAGCTGCTCGCCCGGCCGCAGCGCGATGCGATGCGCCGCCAGCCACGCAGCGCGGTCGAAGGCCTCGTGCTGCGCCATCAGCCCCGGTTCGCGCAGCAGCCCGCCGGTGGCCGCGGTGAAGCCGGGGTAGAAGAACCACTTGCTCATGCCCCGCGCCGGCCCATGCATCTGCGGCGAGCGCAGGCGGTGGCTGCGCTCGACATAGCCTTCGGCGCTCAGGTACTCGAGGTTGATCCACACCGGCTGGCGGGGCGCTTCAACAATCCGCACCGGCACGGCCGGCGGCAGCTCGCAGCCGAACGCCTCGATCACCACGTCGCCGATCGGCCGGGTCTCATCCTCGGCCTCGGGCCACGCATGCACCTCGACGCCGGCCGCGCCGCCCGGCGCCATCCATGCGAGCGCGCGCGCATCGTCGACCCACAGCCGCACCCGTTCGCCGCGCGCGGCCAGGTCGGCGGCAAGGCGCCAGCACACGCCGACGTCGCCGAAGTTGTCGACGACGCGGCAGAAGACATCCCATTGCAGGTGCGGCATGCGGGCCATTATCGGCAGCGGCAATCGGAGCGGCACAATGGCAAGCGATGAACGAGACGACGTCGTTGCCCGAAGAAGAACCTGCCGATGCCGGATCGCCCGCCGATCCCGGCCGCGAGCACCTGCTCGCCGAAGTGCTGGCGCTGCCCGCGCTGCCCGGCGTCTACCGCTACTTCGACGCGCAGGATGCGGTGCTCTACGTCGGCAAGGCGCGCGACCTGAAGAAGCGCGTCTCGAGCTACTTCCAGAAGAACCATGGCGGCACGCGCATCGGCCACATGGTCAGCAAGATCGTGCGGATGGAGACGACGGTGGTGCGCTCGGAAGCCGAGGCGCTGCTGCTCGAGAACAACCTGATCAAGACGCTCAACCCGCGCTACAACATCCTGTTCCGCGACGACAAGAGCTACCCCTACCTGAAGATCGTCTCGCACGCGTTCCCGCGCATGGCGTACTTCCGCGGCGCGGTCGATCGCCGGCACCGCTACTTCGGGCCGTACCCGAGCGCCTGGGCGGTGAAGGAATCGATCCAGCTGCTGCAGAAGGTGTTCCACCTGCGCACCTGCGAGGACTCCGTCTTCAACAACCGCACGCGGCCCTGCCTGCTGTACCAGATCAAGCGCTGCTCCGGCCCCTGCGTCGACTACATCGCCGCCGACGACTACGCGCGCGACGTGGCCAATGCCGAACGCTTCCTGCTCGGCGAGCAGCAGGAGGTGATGGACGGCCTGCAGGCGCAGATGATGGCGCACGCCGAGGCGCTGCAGTTCGAGCAGGCGGCCGAGATCCGCAACCAGCTGGGAGCCTTGTCGAAGGTGCTGCACCAGCAGTCGGTCGAGGACAACACCGGCGTGTCGACCAAGGACGCCGATATCCTCGCGGTGAAGGTGCAGGGCGGCCGGGCCTGCGTGAACCTCGCGATGGTGCGCGGCGGGCGCCACCTGGGCGACCGGCCGTACTTCCCGGCGCATGTCGACGACGCCACCGAGATCGCGAGCACTGCCGCCGATGGCGACCCGGCCGACGACGCCGCGCGCGCATCGCCCGAGGTGCAGGTGCTGGAGGCCTTCATCGCGCAGCACTACCTCGACAGCGAGGTGCCGCCGCTGCTGGTGCTGAGCCACGCGGTCAGCAAGACGCTGATCGACGCGCTGACCGAGCACAGCGGCACCCGCGTGAGCGCGCAGCACCAGCCGCGCGACGCGCGCCGTGCGTGGCTGGACATGTGCATCCAGGGCGCGCAGCTGAAGCTCGCGCGGCTGCTGTCGGAAGAAGGCTCGCAGCAGGCGCGCACGCGGGCGCTGGTCGAGGCGCTCGACCTGTCGCCGGAGAACATCGACACATTCCGCATCGAGTGTTTCGACATCAGCCACACCGCCGGCGAGTCGACGCAGGCATCGTGCGTGGTGTTCGAGACCCACAAGATGCAGAACGCGCAGTACCGCCGCTACAACATCGAGGGCGTGACCGGCGGCGACGACTACGCCGCGATGCGCCAGGTGCTGACGCGGCGCTACAGCAAGGTGGCCGCGGCGCTGGCCGACAAGGACTCCGCAGAAGCCGCCGGCGGTGCACCCACCCATGTGCGCATGCCCGACCTGGTGCTGGTCGACGGCGGGCGCGGCCAGGTCAGCATGGCGCGCGAGGTGTTCGTGGAGCTCGGCCTGGACCTGTCGCTGATCGTCGGCGTCGAGAAGGGCGAGGGCCGCAAGGTCGGCCTCGAGGAACTGGTGTTCGCCGATGGCCGCGAGAAGGTCTACCTGGGCAAGGATTCGGCGGCGCTGATGCTGGTCGCGCAGATCCGCGACGAAGCGCACCGCTTCGCGATCACCGGCATGCGCGCGCGGCGCGCCAGCGTGCGCACCGGCGGCAGCCGGCTCGAAGACATACCCGGCGTGGGGCCGAAGAAACGTGCGAAACTTTTGCAGCGCTTCGGAGGCGTGCGTGGCGTGGGCCATGCGAGCGTGGAAGATCTCGTCACGGTTGACGGAATCTCACGAGAACTGGCGGAGGAGATTTATCGTGCGTTGCATTGAGAAGTACCCATCGCGTCGGGCCTGGCTGGGCGCGGCGATGCTCGCCGTGCTGGCCGCCTGTTCATCACCGCCGCCGGCACCGGCGCCCGCACCCGCACCTGCGCCATCTTCACGGCCCGCGCCCGCCCCGGCACCCGCGGCCGCCGCGCCGGCCCCATCCGCCGGCGGTTTCGTCAAGCTGACCGCGCCGGGCCCGGTGCGCAACTGGAACGAAGTGCGGCTGCAGGCCGCGCGCCGCCTGGTGGCGTCGAACCCGAACGGCACCTACATGAGCCGCCCGCCGGACATCCTGCTGGCCATTCCGGTGCTCGAGGTCGAGCTGAATTCCGACGGCAGCGTGCGCCGCATCGACGTGCTGCGCTACCCGGGCCAGGCGCCCGAGACCACGCAGATCGCGATCGACGCGATCAAGCGTGCCGCGCCGTTCGGCGACGTGTCGCGGCTGCCCAAGCCCTGGAAGTTCGTCGAGACCTTTCTGTTCGACGACGACAAGCGCTTCAAGCCGCGCACGCTGGATCCCTGAAGAACTTGGGCACAATGCCGCCCATGTTCTTCAATCTCCCGACGCTGCTGACCTGGGCGCGCATCGTTTCGATTCCGCTGGTCGTCGGGGTGTTCTACCTCGACGTCAAGGAGCCGCACCAGAACCTGATCGCGACGGTGCTGTTCATCGTCGTCGCGCTCACCGACTGGGCCGACGGCTACCTGGCCCGCCGCCTGAACATGACCTCGTCGTTCGGCGCCTTCCTCGATCCGGTGGCCGACAAGTTCCTGGTCTGCGCCGCGCTGCTGGTGCTGGTGCACCTGGGCCGCCTGCATGCGCTGATCGCGCTGGTGATCATCGGCCGCGAGATCGCGATCTCGGCGCTGCGCGAGTGGATGGCGCAGATCGGCGCGTCGCGCAGCGTCGCGGTGCACATGCTCGGCAAGGTCAAGACCACCGTGCAGATGATCGCGATCCCGTTCCTGCTCTACCACGGCACGCTGTTCGGCCTGGTCGACACGCAGCTGTGGGGCACCTGGCTGATCTATGCATCGGCGGTGCTGACCATCTGGTCGATGGTGTACTACCTGCAGAAGGCGCTGCCGGAGATCCGAGCCAAGGTTCGATGAGCGCTACCTCCACCCGCGACCGCCTGGTGCAGGCGATGCCGCCGGTGTTCGTGCTGATCTGGAGCACCGGTTTCATCGTCGCGCGCTACGGCATGCCGCATGCGCCGCCGATCTCGTTCCTGACGCTGCGCTATGCGCTCTCGGTGCTGTGCTTCGGTGCCTGGGTCGCGCTGTCGCGCGCCGCCTGGCCGCGTGGGCGCGCGCAGTGGCTGCACCTCGCGGTCTCGGGCGTGCTGATGCATGCCGGCTACCTGGGCGGCGTGTGGGCCGCGGTGAAATCGGGCATGGGGGCCGGCACGATCGCGTTGCTGGTCGGCCTGCAGCCGGTGCTGACGGCGGTGTGGGTGAGTGCCACGTCGACAGCGTCCGATGGTGAATCGCGCGTTTCGTCCCGCCAATGGCTCGGCCTGGCGCTCGGCCTGTCGGGGCTGCTGCTGGTCGTGTGGCGCAAGCTCGGCGCCGGCGAGCTGACGGCCTGGAATCTCTCGCTCGCCGCGTTCGCGCTGCTGTGCATCACGGCCGGCACGCTCTACCAGAAGCGCTTCGTCGCGCCGTGCGAC
Source organism: Rhizobacter sp. P5_C2 (assembly GCF_054049715.1). NCBI lineage: Bacteria > Pseudomonadati > Pseudomonadota > Betaproteobacteria > Burkholderiales > Sphaerotilaceae > Rhizobacter > Rhizobacter sp. P5_C2. The sequence goes on from NZ_JBFULV010000054.1 coordinate 7,048, forward strand.
GTGCGCACCGCCAACACCGTGCAACTGCTGGCGGCATTGGCGGTCAGCCTGCCGATCGCGTTGCTCGAGCACGAACCCATCGTGTTCCATCCGCACCTGATCGGCGCGCTGGCCTGGTCGGTGATCGGGTTGACGCTGGGCGGCAGTTCCCTGCTGTACCTGCTGATCCAGCGCGGCGCGGCCACCCGCGTCACGAGCCTGCTCTACCTGGTGCCGCCGACCACCGCGCTGATGGCCTGGGCGCTGTTCGGCGAATCGATCACGCCGACGATGGTGCTCGGCATGGCGCTCACCGCCGTCGGCGTGGCGCTGGTGGTGCGCTCGCCGGCTCCAGCATCGGCGGCGCCAGCCACGGCGGCGACGCCAAGGCCTGAATGAGCTGCTGCTGAAGCAGCCGCACGCGGCGCGGCACGACGCTGTTCGGCGCGCGCGGCGGCAGCACCCAGTGCACGTCGGCATCGAGCATCGCGTAGCGCGGCAGCACCTGCTGCAGCCGGCCGCTGCGCAAGTGCTCGTGCACATCCCACAGCGAGCGCAGCATCAGCCCGTGGCCCGCCAGGGCCCAGTCGCGCACGACCTCGCCGCTGTTGCTCGCGAGCGGGCCGTGCACCCGCATCGTCACCGCGGCGCCGCGCGGCGCCAGGTCCTGCAGGCGCCAGGTGGCGGGCTGGTCGTCGTTCTCGCTGACGATCAGGCAGGCGTGCTGCGCGAGCTCATCGAGCGCCTGCGGCACGCCGGCCCGCTGCAGGTAGGCCGGCGCGCCGACGATGATCCTTCGGTTCGACGCCAGCCGGCGCGTGACGACGTTCGGATCGCGCGGCGCCCACAGCCACACCGCGGCATCGAAGCCGGCGGCCCGCAGGTCGGGCAACTGCTCGCGCAGGTGGAGCTGCACCTGCACCTGCGGGTACGCGGCGTGGAACTGCGCCAGCAGCGGCCCGAGCCAGGCGTGGCCGAAGCCGAACGAGCTGCACAGGCGGATCAGGCCGCGCGGTTCGTCGTGGCGCTCGGTCAGTTGCGCCTGCAATTGCTCGAAGCCCTGCAGCAGTGGCCGCGCCTGCGCGAGGAATGCCTCGCCGTGCGGCGTGAGCTGCAGCCGCCGCGTGCTGCGGTGGAACAGGCGCAGCCCGAGCCGCGACTCCAGCGCCGCCAGCCGCTTCGACACCGCCGGCGGCGCCAGGTCGAGCTGGCGCGCCGCGGCGGCCAGGCTGCCCAGCTCGGCCGCGCTGCTCACCAGCACGAGGTCGGAGCGCTCGATCATTGATGCCTCCAGGGAACGAATGGGTTTCCGGATTATTGCTTGCCGGCCCCGTTCGACCGCACCAGAATGCAGCGCATGTTCGAAGGATTCGAGAGCCGGCGTTTCGCCGTCGAAGGGGCCGATATCCATGCGCGGGTGGGCGGGCAGGGCGCGCCGCTGCTGCTGCTGCACGGCCATCCGCAGACGCATGCGATGTGGCACCGCGTGGTGCCGCAACTGGCGCAGCGCTTTCGCGTCGTCGCGATGGACTTGCGCGGCTACGGCGACTCGTCGCGGCCGGCGCCCGATGACGCGCATGCATCGCACAGCAAGCGTGCGATGGCGCGCGATGCGGTCGGCGTGATGGCGCAGCTCGGCCACGCGCGTTTCGCGGTGTGCGCGCACGACCGCGGCGCACGCGTGGCGCACCGGCTGGCGCTGGACCATCCCGATGCGGTGTCGCGGCTGCTGCTGCTCGACATCGCGCCGACGCTCGCGATGTACGAGGGCACGACCGACGCGTTCGCGCGCGCCTACTGGCACTGGTTCACGCTGATCCAGCCGGCGCCGCTGCCCGAGCGGATGATCGGCCACGACCCGGTGTTCTACCTGCGCAGCGTGATGGGGCGGCGCCATGCCGGGCTGGCCGCGTTCGATGCGGCCGCGCTCGCGGAGTACGAGCGCTGCATCGCGCTGCCGGGCAGCGTCGCGTCGATCTGCGAGGACTACCGGGCCTCCGCCACCATCGACCTCGACCATGACCGCGCCGATCGCGCGGCCGGACGCCGCGTCGAGCTGCCGTTGCGCGTGCTGTGGGCCGAGCACGGCGCCGTCGGCCGCTGCTTCGATGTGCTCGCGCTGTGGCGCGATGCGGCGCGCGACGTGAATGACGTCAGCGGCCGCGCCGTGCCCTGCGGCCACTACATCGCCGAAGAATTGCCCGAGCTGCTGCTTGCCGAGATGAACGACTTCCTGAAGGATTGAAGAGATGAGCACGCCCGTGAAGAAGACCCACCGCATCGCCGTGATCGCCGGCGACGGCATCGGCAAGGAGACCGTGCCCGAGGGCCTGCGCGTGCTCGAGGCGGTGGCTGGCCGCTTCGGCATCGGGCTGCAGTTCGACCATTTCGATTTCGCGAGCTGGGACTGGTACGAGCGCCACGGCCAGATGCTGCCCGACGACTGGAAGCAGCAGATCGGCGGCCACGATGCGATCTTCTTCGGCGCGGTCGGCTGGCCGCAGAAGATCCCCGACCACGTCTCGCTGTGGGGCTCGCTGCTGAAGTTCCGGCGCGAGTTCGACCAGTACGTGAACCTGCGGCCGGCGCGCCTGATGCCCGGCATCCGCTCGCCGCTGGTGGGCCGCGACGGCCGGCCGCGCGCGCCCGGCGAGATCGACATGATGATCGTGCGCGAGAACACCGAGGGCGAGTACTCCAGCATCGGCGGGCGCATGTACGAGGGCAGCGAGCGCGAGATCGTGATCCAGGAGACGGTGATGTCGCGCGTCGGCGTCGACCGGGTGCTGAAGTTCGCATTCGAGCTGGCGCAGTCGCGCCCGCGGCGCAAGCTGACCTCGGCCACCAAGTCGAACGGCATCTCGATCACGATGCCCTACTGGGACGAGCGCGTCGAGGCGATGGCCCGCGCCTATCCCGGCGTGAGCGTCGATCGCTTCCACATCGACATCCTCACGGCGCACTTCGTGCAGCGCCCCGAGGTGTTCGACGTGGTGGTCGCGAGCAACCTGTTCGGCGACATCCTGTCCGACCTCGGGCCGGCCTGTACCGGCACGATCGGCATCGCGCCGTCGGCCAACCTGAACCCGGCCGGCACGCATCCGTCGCTGTTCGAACCGGTGCACGGCTCGGCACCCGACATCGCCGGGCGCGGCATCGCGAACCCGATCGGGCAGATCTGGTCGGGCGCGATGATGCTCGACCACCTGGGCCACCGCGACGCGCATGATGCGGTGCTGCGCGCGATCGAGACGGTGCTCGATCCGTCGTCGGGTGCACCGCGCACCCCCGACCTGGGTGGTGCGGCCCGCACTGCAGACCTGGGCCGCGCCATCGCCGAATGCATGTGACACCACATGACAGGCGGGGTGGCTGAAACGGCTGCAACCCGCGCCGAATATGACGCGGACAGCCTATTGTCAAGCGAGGAAGCACGCGCGCGCGTGCCGCCTTCGGATGCAGCTGATTACGCATAGAATCCGCTTCCGCGCTTGACACTGTGGGTGCCTGAGGCTGTAATCGTTCGAGCCGATTGCCCCGTACCGCGCGGCCCGGATCCAGGCTCCACACCCATCCAGATTCTTTTCAAGACACCTTTTTTTTGAGGGGGTACCTTCGTGAACAAATCCGAACTGATTGAGCACATCGCCAAGCAGGCCGACATCTCCAAAGCAGCAGCGACCCGCGCGCTCGAAGCTCTGATCGGCGGCGTGAAATCCACGCTGAAGAAGAACAACAGCGTGTCGCTCGTTGGCTTCGGCACCTTCAGCGTCAGCAAGCGTGCCGCCCGTGCCGGCCGCAACCCGCGCACCGGCGCCACCATCAAGATCAAGGCCGCCAAGGTGCCGAAGTTCCGTCCGGGCAAGGCCCTGAAGGACGCGGTCAACTGAGAACGGATCCGGGTGCTTAGCTCAGTTGGTAGAGCGGCGCCCTTACAAGGCGTAGGTCGGGGGTTCGAGCCCCTCAGCACCCACCAGGTGTTACCGGTCCGAGGACACCACTGCGGCAGAGGCGGCTAGAATCCGCGCCGAGTCCACCCACCGGTATCCTCCCCACGATACCCAATCAAAGGCGAACCCAGGTTCGCCTTTGTTGCATTTGAAGCAGCGCCGTCCGGCTGCACAGCGATCACCCTTCGAGGCCATCGATGTTTGAATTTGTTCGCACCCACAATCGCCTGTTCCAGTTCCTGCTGCTGGTGCTGATCGTTCCCGCCTTCGTGTTGACCGGGGCCTACCAGGGCTACCGCTCGATGTCGGGCAGCGGTGGCGTCGCCACCGTCGACGGCCACAAGATCACGCAGGTCGAGTGGGATGCGGCGCAACGCGAGCAGGTCGACCGCATCCGCCGCCAGGCCCCGAACGTCGACGTCCGCATGTTCGACACGCCGGCGATGCGCCTGCAGACGCTGGACAACCTGGTGCGCGAACGCGTGCTGCAGACCGCGGCGCTGAAGTCGAACTTCACCGCGACGCCGGATCGCGTGCTGAACGTCTACATGAACGATCCGCAGTTCGCGCAGTTCCGCGGCGCGGGCGGCGGCTTCGACAAGGAAGCGCTGACGGTCGCGCTGTCGGCCCAGGGCATGACGGTGGCGGGCTTCGAGCAGACGCTGCGCCAGCAGCTCGAGATGCGCCAGGTGATGTTCGGCATCGGCGGCACGGTGTTCGCACCGGCCGCGGCGGCTTCGGGCGCGATCGATGCGATGTTCCAGCAGCGCGAGTTCCAGCAGCAGCGCTTCGACACCAAGGACTACCTCGCGAAGGTGTCGCCGAGCGATGCGGACATCCAGGCTTACTACAAGGACCCGGCGAACACCTCGCAGTTCATGTCGCCGGAGCAGGCGAACATCGAGTACGTGGTGCTCGACGTCGACGCGATCAAGAAGACGCTGACGGTGCCCGAAGACAAGCTGCGCGAGTACTACGAGGCAAACAAGAGCCGCTACGCCGTCGCCGAAGAGCGCCGTGCGAGTCACATCCTGATCAAGGCCGACAAGTCGGCGCCGGCCGCCGAGCGCGCGCAGGCCAAGGCGAAGGCGGAAGCACTGCTGGCCGAGGTCAAGAAGAACCCGGCGAGCTTCGCCGACGTGGCCCGCAAGAACTCGCAGGACACCGGCTCGGCGCTGAACGGCGGCGACCTCGACTTCTTCGGCCGCGGCGCGATGGTCAAGCCCTTCGAGGACGCGGCGTTCGCGCTGAAGCCGGGCGGCATCAGCGATGTGGTCGAGAGCGATTTCGGCTACCACATCATCCAGGTGACGCAGGCCCGTGGCGGCGACAAGAAGAGCTTCGAGCAGGTGCGCCCCGAGATCGAGGACGAGGTCAAGAAGCAGCTCGCGCAGACGAAGTTCTCCGAATCCGCGGTCGAGTTCACGAACCTGGTCTACGAGCAGCCTGACAGCCTGAAGCCGGTGGCCGACAAGCTGAAGCTGACGGTGCAGACCGCGCAGGGCGTGGCCCGCACGGCCGGCCCGGCGGCCAAGGGCCCGCTCGCGTCGCCGAAGTTCCTCGAGGCGCTGTTCGGCAACGACGCGCTGCGCAACAAGAAGAACACCGAAGCGGTCGATGCCGGTTCGAGCCAGCTGATTTCGGGCCGCATCGTGACCTACAGCCCGGCGGCGATGAAGCCGCTGGCCGAGGTCACCGCGAGCGTGAAGGAGAAGCTGGTGGCGAAGCAGGCCGCTGCACTCGCCCGCAAGGAAGGCGAGGCCCGCCTGGCCGAGTTGCGCAAGGCGCCCGAGACGCCGCTGGCCGATCCGGCGCAACTGGTGTCGCGCGCGCAATCGCGCGACCTGCCGAAGCCCTTGATCGATGCGGTGCTGAAGGCCTCGGCCGCCAAGCTGCCGGCGGTCGACGGCGTCGACCTGGGCGACCAGGGCTACGTCGTCGTGAAGGTCACCAAGGTGCTGGGCCGCGACCCGGTGGCGGCTGATCCCGTGCGCTCGCAAAGCCAGTACGCGCAAGCGTGGGCGGCGGCCGAGGCGCAGGCCTACTATGTTGCGTTGAAGAGCCGCTTCAAGGTCGACGTGCATCCGGCGGCCGGTGCTGCCGAAGAAGCTGCGGCGAGCAACGCTTCCAACTGACAGCCAGCGCTCGAGACAGGCCTCCAACTGAGGCTATAATTCGCGGTTCCGGTGGTGGCTGTAGCTCAGTTGGTAGAGTCCAGGATTGTGATTCCTGTTGTCGTGGGTTCGAGTCCCATCAGCCACCCCACATGAAGCCCGCTTGCAGCGGGCTTTTTCTTTGTAGCGCCCGCTAACGAGCACGAGCTGCAGAGGTTCGTTATTTCCCACGGTGGGAAATGAGGGCCGACCCGCAGCCTGCCGCAACAGCGCTGGCACTCCCTGACGGCGCATACTCGTGAAGATGAACACCCGCCGAGATCACGCCTCCGCACGGCGCCGGATCTGATGTCTAGCCGTCGCCTTGACGCTGCACTTCCTCGGGGACGTCGACTTGATCGATGAGGCGAGTCTGGTCGAGGCGCTGGCCGCCGTGCCGGTGCCCGAGCTGCAGCTCTCGATTCGGTCGACCGCGATTTGGCACGACGGCGTCGTGGTGCTGCTGGCCGAGGGCACGCCGGCGCTAGACGACCTGCGGCGCGACACCGGCGTTGCGGTGGCCGCCGCCGGCCTGGAGAGCGAACCGCGATGGACGCCGCACATGACGCTGGCAGGCACGCAGGCGCGGCACCGGCGCCGGCACCGATCGATCCGATCATCTGGGCGCCGCGCGAAGTGTCTCTGGTCTGGTCGCGGCGTGACGCCGCGGGCTACGAGGTGGTGCGAGCCTGGCCGACGGTCACGGGCTGAGGAAACGGGCGGCGGCAGTGATGTCGTCCAGGTCGCCATTTTCGGACTGCAGGCACGGGTCGCCTGCGATCCACGTGCCTGGCGCGGTTCCTTGCTATCGCGTTGATTGAAAAGGGTGCCCGAGGATTGCAAATCCGTTGAGCCGAGTGAGCGGTCGACCGCCACTGCAGCACTGCGCTGGGCCGAGCGACTGGTTCGCGCCAGGTGCGGGCCTTCAATCTCGTTCGGCGACTGGCTCAGATCGACCCAAAGCAGTCGGTGTTCCAACCTGGAAGCGGCCGTTCGTGAGAGCAACCAGCCGATCCGTTGCCGACCTGAACCACTGCGGGACTGAACGCTGACATCGGGGGCGTCACGGCGCGTCACCCGCGATGCCGATTTATGCCTGCTCCCGCGACCTGCCCGCCGCCGCTGCGCGCGGTGAAGCCATGCACTGTCGATAGATCTGCGACGGCCTACGGGATCTCCGGGCTCCTGCTCGCCAATGACGGTCGCATCCCGGCATCAGTTAAATCTTGTGCCGCCATCAAGTACGGCCTATAAGAGGCGCACAGAACGCCACCGCCAGGCGCCAAGGGAGAAGGACACGTGGACTCAACCCGAATTCTCGTCGTAGAACCCGAGAGAGGTGTCGCTGCAGACCTGGGGCGACGCCTGCAGCGGATGGGCCATACGGTTGCGGCAACCGCATCTGAAGGCGAAGCGGCGCTGGACGCGGCGTTGCGATCGCTGCCGGATCTGGTGATCATCAACGGGCAACCCGAGGGCCCATTGACCATCGAGGAGACTGCGCGACGCCTGCGCAAGACGCGCAACATACCCGTGATCCTGGTGACCGACGATGACTCCCCCACGGTGCCGAGCGCTCGCGGTCCCGAGCCCTTCGGCCAGATTCTGAAGACATTCAACGATCGCGAGTTGCACTCCGCCATCGAGTTCGCGCTCTACCGACATCGCAACGATGCGAAGCTGCGCAAGGTGGAGCGATGGATGTCCTCTACGCTGTCCAGCCTGGGCGATGCGGTCATCGCCACCGACAGGCACGGCATTGTCACGCTCATCAACCCATTGGCGCAGCGGCTGACAGGGTGGACGGAACGAGAGGCCATCGGCCGGCAGTTCATCGACGTGTTTTGTGTGATCGACGGCGAAAGCCGCGAGCCCATTCTCGATCTCATAGAGCGGGCTTCGCTGCAGGGCTTCAGCATCGGCATGGACGAGAACGTGTTCCTGCAACCGCGCCAGGGGGAAGAGCTTTTGATCGATGACAGCATTGCCCCCATCCGCAACGACGCCAATGAGGTGACGGGCGTTGTGATCGTTTTCCGCGACGGTACCGAGCGCAGGCTCGCCGATCAGGCGATCGAGATGCTCAACCAGCAGCTGGAACATCGCGTCCTCGAACGTACGGCGGAACTGGAAGCCGCCAACGAGGCGCTGGCGGCATTTTCCGGTTCAGTGTCACATGATCTACGGGCACCGCTGCGTGCGGTCAGCGGCTTCAGCACCATGCTTTGTGAACGCTACGCCCATGTGCTGGACGTCGAGGGCAAGCGCTTTTTGGAGCTCATTCAGAGCAAGAGCTTGCAGATGACGCGGATGATTGATGACTTCATCCGGCTGGCAGGCCTGCGGCAGGGCCCGCTCAAGGTGACACCGCTGGACAGCAACGCGATGCTGCGTCAGGTGGTGGCCGGGCTGGCCGAGGAAGACACCGCTGCTGGATGCATCGTCGTCGAAGCCTTGCCCGATCTGGAGGGTGACGAGGGGCTCATCCAGCAGCTATGGGTCAATCTGTTGGGCAACGCCCTCAAATTCACGTCGAAAGTAGAGCACCCCGAGATCCGGGTCAGCGCCGACGAGGCCGACGGCATGGTCAATTTCAAGGTTGCGGATAACGGGGCTGGTTTCGACATGGCCTTCGCCGGGCGCATGTTCACGCCGTTTCAGCGTATGCACCTTGAGCGTGATTTCGTAGGGCATGGCATCGGCTTGGCCACTGTGGCGGCGGTAGTCGACCGACACGGTGGGCGCGTCCATGCCGAAGGCAAGGTTGGGGAAGGCGCGACGTTCCACTTCTCGCTACCCAAACAGCACCGGAGTCCTGCTGCAAGTGCCTCCCCCTTGAATTGAATCGACGGGACCAGCGTTTGTCGGGCTCATCTCTACTGCAACGTGCCTGACGCGCTCAACATCCGAGCCGTTGCGCCATTTGCTTGAGGATATCGGCCATCCGCCGTGGCGCTCGATCGACGACCAACTTCTAGGCAGCTATGCGCCTCAGCGAGCGAGCTTGATCCAGGCCAGCTCCGGCGACGCGCCTCCGGGTTACACCCGAACGAAGGCATGGTGCGACCCAGTTTGGCGTGGGAATCGCGTCGCTCTAAGCGAATGCTGGAGCGATCTAGTGGGCTAGAGTTTTTCCCGCGATTGCGCTGGGCGGCCGCGCCAACGCTCGCTTCTCACCGAAGATTGTGATTCCTGTCGTCGTGGGTTCGAGTCCCATCAGCCACCCCACATGAAGCCCGCTTGCAGCGGGCTTTTTCTTTGGGGCGCCTACTCACACAAGTGACCGGCAGATGCGCCTTGTTTCCCACGGTGGGGGGCCCGTCATGGCCGGTCGACTGGCGAGCGCAGTGTTCCCGGCGGCACGCCGAACAGGCGCTTGAAGGCGCGGCTGAAAGAGGCTTCGGATTCGTAACCCAGGCGCTGGGCGATGTCTGCGACAGTCGATCTGCCATGACGCAGCCATGCACCGGCCACGTGCATGCGCCAGTGCGCGAGATAGCGTGCCGGCGACAGGCCCACGGCGGTGGTGAAGCGTTCCGTGAAGACCGAACGCGACAGGCCTGCGATCTTCGCCAACGCGACCACCGACCAGAAATGACCCGGCTGTCGATGGATCGCCGCCAGCGCCCGGCCGATCGGTGCGTCCCGCGCACCCGCCAGCCATCCCTTCAGCTCTGCGGCGTGAGTCTCGGCCCAGCCGCGCACCATGGCCGTCACCACCGCATCGGCGAGCCGCGCCATCATGGTCGCGGCGCCAACACGCTGTGCGGCCACCTCGTCCGCCATCAGGGACAGCAGCGTGGGCAGCGCCCGCTCGTTCGCATCGGCACGCCGCAGCACCAGCACCTCGGGCATCAGTTGAGTGAGCGGATGCACGGCCGGCTCGTCGAATTCGAGCGCGCAGCAGACAATCAGCGAGCGCGCACCGCCACCACCGGCGCGCATGTTGTGCGTGGTCGGGCCGATCGAATCCTGGTCGAACTCCTCGAGCGGCCGGGCGTGCGTGGTGGGCGCGTCGGCAATCGCGTGGCCCGTGCCTCGCGGCAGCAGTGCCACGTCGCCCGGGCCGATCCGGAAGGGCTCATGCGACGGCAGCCTCAGCCAGCACTCGCCGTCGACCACGAAGTGGAAACACACGCCGTCCTGACGCGGGATCTGGATGCCCCACGGCGCTGTCATGTCGGTGCGGCAGTACGACGCGCGCACCAGCCGCAGATCCTGAAGAACGGGGCTCAGCAGATCGAGGTCGGGTTGGAAGGCGCTCATGGCTGGGGAGTTTGCCCCGGGTCACGGCCCGGTTCGCGTGTAGACCGCGCGGGTGGCGAGCGCCTCTCCCTTTCCTGGTGGCGTGAAGTAGAGCTCGATGACGTGGCGGTCCGGGCCTTCGATGCGTATCAGCGTGCGCATCGGGATCGTCTTGCCGACGAAGGCTTCACCCGCGACGCCTTGGTCGACGAAGGTGCCGAACAGGTCAATGCGTGTCTGCGGCCCCGATCCGGTGCTGCTGGCGTAACGCATCATCCCGGCGTTCGTTTCGTCGATCGTGACCCACTCGTAGCGCGCGGCCATGTTGTCGTAGCCCAGCCAGCCGCGACGCCAGTAGTGCGACTTTGCAAGCGTGCCCTCGGTCGTGTCCTCGAGGTAGCGGCCGCCGGCCACCCATTGGCGACGTGTGACGATGTCGTCGGAGATGATCGGCGGTGCATCGGCACTCCGGCCGAGGGTCGCGTAGATGCCCATCTGCACGCGCCAGCTGCCCGCCAGAGGCGCGAGCGTGGCGTGGCCTGGGCCCGGCAATCCGCGGCGCACCCATGCCGGCAAGTCGGTGGACGCCGCGACGGACGGCGTGGTGGCGTTCTCCTTGTCCTGGGCGTGCGCGGCTCCGAGCGCCAAGCCGAGCGTCGCGATACCGATGACCGTGGTGCGCATGCGCTTCCAGCAGATTTTCACAGGGTGCCTTTCGTGAACACAAGCATTCAGTTTGCTCACCGACGCATTGTCGGACCATGGCCCTGCGACCGGTTTGCTTGGCCGTTCGTCCGGTGCTCCAGGAGTTCCTGGCGAAGGACGTGTCGATGGCAAGGCGCGCGAAGAGCTGAAGGACCGGGCTGCCCAGGCCGCCTCGGACAGCGCCCTGGCCTACAAGGAGACAGCGTGTTGCCGACTAGGCATCACAGCGTACCGCTGACACCGGAATCTGGCGCCGAAGCGCACCCTGGAGGCCACGGAGCATGATTTCAGGGGGTCAACATGCCAAACCAACGGCACAGCCACTATCGCGGGTGCGCCATTACCACGCGCTGGACAGAGGTCACACCTCGACCGGAATGGGCGGAGCGAGACGCCGTGCTTCACGGGTCGGCGAAGCGATTCACAGCCAGTTTTTCAGTCGAAGCGAGCGTCGCTTGCGATGAGTCGTGGCAACAGTTCCCGACGGCGGAGTTCGACACCTTTGCTCGCGCATCAGAGGGCGCGATGACCATGGCTCGGCAGATGATCGACGCGAAGCTCTTCGAACGGTCCAACACCGTACGGCGATGAGCTGTCGGAGCAGGGTGGTCGAAGCCACGAGCCCTGGGCCCTGTCGAGCCAGCCCTCGAAGGCGTTGTCAGAAGCGGTATTGCGCAGACACCGCGACGATGTCGCTGCTCAGCTTGTACGAGCCTTGCAGCCTGCTGGCGCTGGACGACGTCAGGTTCACGCTCGTGTCCTTGATGAACAGGTGCGTGTAGCCGACGCTGTAGGTCAGCGGCTTGCTCACTTGCCACGTCGCCCCGAGGGACAGCCACCTTCGGCTGACGTCAGGGACGCGGACGTCGCGCACCGCATCGGTGACGGGGGTTTGGTCATAGGCGACGCCGCCCCGGAAGGTCCAGCTGTCGTTGGCCCGGTATTCCGTGCCGATCGAGTAGAACGACGTGTTCCGGTAGCCGAAGTGCAGCGTCTCGTCGGGCAGGTTGGAGGCGAAGTCCAGCACCACGCTGCCGAACTTTTCCCATGACGTGCGCGAGTAGTCCGCCATCACCGTCCACTGGTCGTCGAGTCGCTGGCTGACACTGAGCGTCCAGGACGACGGCATCGTCAGCTCGGTGCTCGCGGTCGTGCTCACGAAGGTATTGGGCCTGGCCGCGGACAGCACGGCGTTGGCGGCCGTCGGGATCGAGAAGTCGACCTGGGCGCTCTTCGGCTTGTGCTTGACCGCCGAGCGGTAGGCCAATCCGATCGTCGTCCCCTCAGCCGGGCGCAGCAGGGCGCCGAGCGTGTAGCCGACCGCGGTGTCGTGACCGTCGATGTCGATGTACCCGTCTGCGCTTGTCGGGGAGAAGCCGGGGACGCTGGAGCCGGCCAGCAGGGCACCGAAGTCGATCGCGTCGCGCAACTTCACCTCCATGCGCTCGGCGAACACCGAGGCACCGAGTGACAGGACCTCGTTCACCGTGTAAGACCCCGCCACGCCGGCGTCGATGGCCTTGAGCTCTGTTCTCACGCCTTGGTAGCGGCCGACCCAGCCATCGTCGTAGTCGGTCTTGAAGCCGAACGGCGCCGTGATGGAAAAGCCCAGGTGGATTCGATCCGTCACAGGCGTGTGGAAGTACAACGACGGCACCGCGGCGGTGTCGCCGGCGTTGCCGCCATGGCCTCCGGACAGCGGGCGGCCCAGCGCGTCAGTGCCCGTGCCGGCGAACTTGACGGAGTAGTCGATGACCGCGAGGTCGGCCTGGATCAACCGGCCGTTCAGCAGCGTCATGGCGGCGGGGTTGTTCGCGATCACGGTGGCGTCTGCGCCTTCGCTGATGGAGCCCGCGAAGGCGCGCCCCTGGCCGGTGGCGCTCTGCTCCTTGAGCTGGAAGGCAGCGGCATTGGCCGTGCCGACGCAGGCGAGGCTGGCCGCGATGGCGAGCAGCGTCTGATGTCGTAGCTTGGTGGAGTTCATGGGGGTGTCGGCCTCAGGGTGGTGTCGTGTGTTCATCTGATGTTTCCTTGCGCGTCGGCGAACGAAGGTGGGGCCGACCTACGCCGGCATCCGCAGCTGCTTGCGTAGGCTCTTGTCAAACGCGGAGGCCGGGACGAACCGGCGAAGCAGGCTCACTTGCCGCGCGAAGCCACCGGCGGCGTAGCGGCGGCGCGGGTTGGCCGCGGTGCAGGCCTTCAGGACGGTCTGGGCGACCGACTCCGGCGAGTCGGCGTTTTTCATCACGTCGCGCATGACGGCCTCCGCGTTCGAGCGCGCGGACCTGTAGTTGTCGAGCGGTTGGTCAGCCTGGATGAGATTGCTCTCGAACGAAGTCCGTGTGTACGCGGGTTCGACGAGCACCACCCGGACACCCGCGTCCCTGATCTCGTGGTCCAGCGACTCGGAATAGCCTTCCACGGCGTGCTTGCTCGACGCATACAGCGCCATGTAAGGGGCCGGGATCAGTCCCATGACGGAGCTGATGTTGACGATCCGGCCCCGACCCTGCCGGCGCATGACGGGAAGCACGGCCTTGGTGGTTCGCATCACGCCGAACACATTGACGTCGAAGAGTGACTTCGCCTGCTCGAGGGATGACTCCTCCGCCCCGCCCATCAGCCCGACGCCTGCGTTGTTGACCAGCAGATCGATGCGGCCGGCCTTGGCAAGCACTTCGCTGAACGCGGCTTCGACGGACGCATCGCTGGTGACATCGCAAACCAGGTACTCGACACCCGCGGACTTCGATGGCGGCGGTTTGCGACAGGTGCCGAAGACTCGGTATCCGGCCCGCGCCAGTGCCTGCGCGGTGGCCTCTCCAATGCCGCCCGATGCGCCGGTGATGATCGCGACGCGCCCCTCTTGCTGCGTGTGGTCGTTGGACATTCATTGCTCCTTGGTTGAAAGGTGGTTGGTGCCGGGGCTGTCACGCCGCACGCGGAACCAGGCGGCGTACAGCGCCGGCACGAAGACGAGGGTGAGCGCCGTGGCCACGACCAGGCCGCCCATGATCGAGATGGCCATCGGTCCCCAGAAGACGCTGTGCGTGAGCGGGATCATCGCCAGCACCGCGGCGGCGGCGGTCAGCACCACGGGGCGCGAGCGCCGTACCGTGGCGTCGACGATGGCGGTCCAGGGCGCCACGCCGCGCGCGATGTCCTGGTCGATCTGGTCGACCAGGATGATCGAGTTGCGCATGATCATGCCGCTCAGCGCAATCACGCCCAGCAGCGCGACGAAGCCGAACGGCGCCTGGAACAGCAGCAGCGCCGGCACCACGCCGATCAGCGCCAGCGGCGCCGTCATGAACACCATGAACAGGCGTGAAAAGCTCTGCAACTGGATCATCAGCAGCGTCAGCATCACCGCGAACATCGCCGGGAACACCGCGAACAGTGCCTTGTTGGCCTTGTCGCTCTCCTCGATGGCGCCGCCGTCCTCGATGCGGTAGCCCGTGGGCAGGCTGTCGACGATGGGCTGCAGCGAYGGCCGGATCTTCGCGGTCGCGTCCGGACCCTGCACGCCGTCGACGACGTCGCTGCGCACGGTGAGCACCATGTCGCGGTTGCGCCGCCACAGCACCGGCTCTTCGAAGCCCGGCTCCACGCGGGCCAGCTGCGACAGCGGAACGGTCACGCCGCTGCGCGTGAACACTGGCAGGTCGCCCAGTTGACCGATGCGCTTGCGCTCCTCGGGTGTCGCTCGCACGACCACGTCGATGAGCTCTTCGCCGCGGCGGATCTGCGTCACCGGTGCGCCGTCCAGCGCGGTCTGCACCAAACCCTGGATGTCGGCAGTGGACAGGCCCAGCAGCCGTGCCTTGTCCTGGTCGACGTGGACCTTCATCGAGCGGACCTGCTCGTTCCAGTCCAACTGCGTGTCGCGAACCAGCGGGCTCTGGCGCACCGCGTCGCGCACCTTGTAGGCGATCTCCCGCACCTGCGCCTTGTCGGGGCCGATGACACGGAACTGGACCGGGAACCCCACCGGCGGGCCGAACTCCAGGCGCGTGACGCGCGCATTGACGTCCGGCAAGGCCTCGCCCTTGGCGAACAGGTCCATCAGCCGGGCGCGCACCCGTTCGCGCTGTTCAATGCCCGCCGTCTTGACGACGAACTGTGCGAACCCCGGGTTCGGCAACTCCGGCAGGATCGACAGATAGAAGCGCGGCGTGCCGGCACCGGTGTACGCGGTGAAGAATTCGATGTCCGGGTCTTTCGCCAGTCGCGCTTCGAGCAGCTTCACCTGGCGCTGCGTCGCGGCGAAAGAGGCCCCTTCGCGCAGCCTCAGGTCCACCAGCAGTTCCGGCCGCGATGCGGTGGGGAAGAACTGCTGCTGCACCGTCAGCATGCCGGCACCGGCGATGGCGAAGACCAGCACCGTGGCGCCGAGCACCCAGGCCCGGTGCTGCACCGCCCCATCGATGACGGCGCGCAGCCGGTGGTAGACGGGCCGGTCGTAGACGTCGTGGTGTATGCCGGCGGCCAAGTTCTTCGGCAACAGCAACACGCCCAGGTACGGCGTGAAGATCACGGCCACCAGCCACGACAGGATCAGCGCCACCCCGACGACCCAGAAGATGCCGCCCGCGTACTGGCCGGCGATCGACTTGGCGAAACCCACCGGCATGAACCCGGCGGCCGTGATCAACGTGCCGGTCAGCATCGGAAGCGCCGTGGTCGTGTAGGCGTAAGTGGCAGCGCGCAGGCGGTCCCAGCCTTCCTCCAGCTTCACCACCATCATCTCCACGGCGATGATGGCGTCGTCGACCAACAGGCCCAGCGCGATGATCAGCGCGCCCAGCGAGATGCGGTCCAGGGCCCAGCCGGCGGCGTGCATGACGGCCGCCACCAGCCCGAGCACCAGCGGCACCGACGCGGCCACCACGATGCCGGTGCGCCAGCCGAGGAACAGGAAGGACACGGCCAGCACGATGGCCAGCGCCTCCAGGAACGAGCGCTCGAATTCCCAGACCGATTCCTCCACCACGCGCGGCTGGTCGGCGTACTGCTGGATCTGCACGCCCGCCGGCAGTTCCTGCCGCACCTGCGCCAGCCGCTGTTCCAGCGCGCGCCCGAAGTCCAGCACGTTGCCGTTGGCCTGCATCGTCACGCCGATGGCCAGCACCGGCACGCCGTTGTGGCGGATGGTCAGGCTCGGCGGATCCTCGTAGCCGGTGCGAACGGTCGCGATGTCGGCCAGCCTCAGCAGCTGGCCGCCCACTTCCAGCGTCACGTTGGCAACGTCAGCGCTGCTGTGCAATCCGCCGTCCACGCGCACCTGCACGCGGTCGTGCGTGGCATCGGCCGAACCAGCCGGGGCCACCAGGTTCTGGCGCGCCAGCGCGTCGAACACGGTGGTCGGCGCGATGCCGAGCGCGGCCAGCCGCCGGGTCGACAGCTCCACGTACACGCGCTCGGCCTGCTTGCCCAGGATGTCGACCTTGCCGACACCGTCCACGCCCTGGATGCGCCGCTTCACGTCTTCGGTGACGGTCAACAGCTCGGCCATCGACAGCTCGGGCGCGCTCAACGCGTAGAGCACGCTGTAGCGGTCGTTGTACTCGTCGTTGAAGAAGGGCCCGCGCACGCCGTCGGGAAACTCCTGGCGCACATCGCCGATCTTCTTGCGCACCTGGTACCAGGCGTTGTCCAGCTCCGCCTTGCTGGAGCCGCCCTTCATGTACAGCGTGACACCGCCATAACCCTGGCGCGAGAAGCTGCGCACGGATTCGAAGTGATCCAGCTCCTGCAGCCGGCGCTCGATGCGGTTGAGCACCTGGTCTTGCACGTCCTGCGCGGTGGCGCCGGGCCACACGACGATGGCCGTCATTTGCGGCACGTCGAAGTTGGGGTCCTCCAGGCGGCCCAGCCGGCTGAAGGACAGGACGCCGACGATGAGCGTCGCGATGATCAGGAACAGCACCATCGGCTGGTGCGTGACGGCCCATTCCGAGAGATTGAAGCGCTTCATGACTGCCCTTGCGAGCCGCTCTTGGCGACGGGGGCGGGCCCGGCTTCGGGCGAACGTTCGACGGCCCGCACCTTGATGCCGGCATCGAGCTTCTGGGCACCGACGCTGACCACCCGGCTGCCGGTGGCCAGGCCGGTGACGCGCACCGACGCGTCGTCCATGCCGACCACCTGCACGGGCTGGAACGTCAGGCCCGAGCCCTGGGCATCCAGCACCCAGACGCCCGCAGAGCCGCTGGCCTTCACCAGCGCAGTGACCGGCAGGGCGGCCGTCGCTGCACCCACGGTCGGGTCGGACAGGTTCAGCTGCATGGTGCTGCCCAGCGGCAGCGCCGCCACCTGCGCGCGCGATTCGGGGGTCGCGGCATAGCGCACGCGGAAGGTCCGGCCCTGCGCGTTGGCCAGTGGCGAGAGTTCGCGCAACACCAGCCGCAGCGGCGCTTTGGCGTCTTGCGCCGCGCCCTGCCAGGGCGTGGCCACGGCGGCGAGGGTGCGCGCCCGGCCCACCCATTCCTCCGGCAGGTCGGCGACGATCTCGCGCTCCCCGTCACGGGCCAGCGACAGCACGGCTTGGCCCTCGGCGACCACCTGGCCGCGCTCGAAGCGCAGCGCCGTCACCACGCCGGCATAGGGCGCCACCAGCGTCGCATAGCCTTCGCGGTTGCGCGCCAGGTCGAGCTGGCGGCGGGCCTGGTCCAGGCGGGCCGCAGCCGCGTCGGCACGCGCCTTCTGGCGCTCATGGTCGGCGGCGCCCACCGAACCGTCGGCGAGCAGGCGGCGCATGCGCGCCTCGTCAGCCGCGGCCTGTTGGGCATCCACGGAAGCCGCCTGCACCTGGTCGGCAGCGGCCCTCGCGCCCAGCTGATAGTCGGCTGGGTCGAGGCGGGCGAGTGCCTGACCGGCCTTCACGACATCCCCGACCTCGACCAGCCGCTCGACCACTTTGCCGCCGGCGCGAAAACCCAGGTCCGTCTCGACACGGGCTCGAACCACGGAGGTGAAGGCGCGCGTCTGCGCGGATGCCGTCTGGGTCACCGTGGTCACGAAGACCGGCTTGACCATGGCGGCAGGCGCGCCGGGCTCGCTGCAGGCGGCCAGCAGCGCGCTGGCAGCGGCCATGACCGTGAGGGTCATCGCGGGGGAGATCCTGTTCATCGGGGTGTCCTTGCGGCAAGAGAAGTCGTGACGACAGCGGCCCGAGGTGGCGCGAAGCCCCCGCCCAGTGCCTTGTAGAGTTGAACGTCGGCCAGCACCTGCTGAAGGCGGCTGCCCGACAGGGCGAGTTCGCTGGCCAGCACGGAGCGCTGGACGTCCAGCAGCACCAGCAGGTCGATCTGGCCTTCGCGCTGCAGCGACTGGGCGCGCTGCAGCGAGCGGCGGCGGTGGTCGACGGTGCGGCTCAGCGCGGCGGCGCGCTCGGCTTCTTCGGTGCGCACCAGCAGGCTGTCCTCGACTTCCTGCACGGCCACCAGCACCGCCTTCTGCCAGGCCAGCAGCGCCTCGTCGGCCCGCGCCGACTGCATGCGGATGCCGGCGTCGATGCGCCCGCCATTGAAGATCGGCGCGGCAAACGCCAGCGCGACGTTCGAAAAATGCACCGGCGCGAGATCCAGTGCGTTCAGCCGCAGGTCCTCGCGGCCGAACAGGGCGCTCAGGAACAGCTTGGGCCACCACTGCGCGCGTGCCTCGGCGCCGCGCAGCGTCTCGGCCGCGACGCGCGCCTCGGCGGCGATCAGGTCGGGGCGACGCCTCAGCAGTTCGCTGGGCTGGCCGGTCCCGATGTCGCGCACCGCGGGCCACGCGAACGCTGCGCCGTCGTCGACGACGCGTGCCGATGGGTTGCGGCCCAGCAGCACGGCCAGCCGGGTCTGCGAGACGCCGGCCAGCACCCGCAGCGGAGGCACCTGTGCGTCGAGCGCCTCGGCTTCGGCGCCTGCGCGGTCGAGATCGAAGGCGCTGGCCTCGCCTTCGCGCTGGCGGCTCGCCACGCGGGTGGCCGTCTCGCGCTGGGCCGCGGCCAGTGCCTGCACGATGCGCAGCTGCTCTTCAGCGCTGCGCAGCACGAAGTACTGCCGCGCCACCTCGCTGGCCACCAGCAAGCGCGCGCCGTCGACGCCCGCGGTGGCGGCCGCGGCGTCGGCTTGCGCCGCATCGCGCGCAGCGCGCACGCCGCCGGCCAGGTCGATCTCCCACGCCACGTCGACGCCGGCGCGAAACGCGCGCGTGTCGGGCTGCCCCTGCTTGACCGGATCGGGCAGGCCGCTTTCGCTGCGCGAGGCCGACGCCTGCAGGCCCACCGTGGGCCACAGGCGCGAGCCCTGGGCATCGCGGCCCGCACGGGCCTGGGCGACGCGTTGCAGGGCGATGGCCACATCCTGGTTGGCGGCCAGGGCTTCGTCGACCAGCGCCGTCAGCGCCGGGTCGCCGTAGCCGGCCCACCAGGCGCCGTCGAAAGCTTGGCCGGCCACGGGCGCCGGCGTGCCGTGCGCAAAGGCGGCGGTCAGTGGCACCGACGGCGACGGGGGCTGCACGGGCGCCACCGAGCAGGCCGACAAGAACACCAGCGTGGCCAACGCCACGGGGCGGATCGCCCGGGCGCCGGGGGCGAGGCTGCGATGCAGAGGGGGCGTCATGAAGTGATTCATATACTGGACGATTGAGTCCATTAAATGTACTCGACCAATAATGGACTTTCAAGTACATTAAATAGATGCCCAGGAACGAAACCGAGAACGATGCCGCGCCGACGCCGCGCCGCGGCAGGCCGCGGGACCCCGAGCGAGACCGCCGCATCCTGGATGCGGCGCGCAGGCACTTCTATGCGCACGGCCTGGCGCGATCCAGCGTGGACGCGATCGCCGCCGACGCCGGCGTCTCGAAGATGACCATCTACAGCCACTTCGGGTCCAAGGAGGGGCTGTTCGAGGCGGAGGTGCGCGACCGCACGGAGCGCGTGGTGGGCGGCCTCGCGGGCGCCGAAGCACTGGACGCGAAGCAGCCGCAGAAGGCGCTGCTGGCCATCGGCGAACAGTTCCTGACGCTGGCGCGCGAGGACGAGGCGCTGTCGCAGTTCCGCTCGCTCTACGGCGCCGCGGGGGTACAACCCGAGGCCTGCCGGGCTTTCTACCGGCAGGGAGCCGACCGCTTGATCGGCGACCTGGCCGCGTACCTGCGCCGCGCCGACGCGGCCGGCGCGCTGAAGGTGCGGCACCCGCGGCAGGCGGCGGACCTGTTCCTGTCGATGTTCCTGGGCGATGGCCACATCCGGGGGCTGCTCATGCTCGACATGCCGGATGCCCGGGAGAACCGGGCCCTGTTGCGCGAGGCGGTCAGGGTGTTCATGGCGGCCTACGCGGAAGGTGGATGACGCGGCAGCAACCCGCGCAATGGGCTTCGCACTGCCGCACGGCGTTTCGCGCCGGCCACCCTCGCGAGGGACGTGACGGGCCGAGCATGGCGGACACCACAACACCGCTGGCCAGCCTGAAGGAGAACCCCATGAGCGTAGGCGTCATGTCGCCGATGTCCCACTTCGGACCCATGGGTCACTACGGCTCGATGGGCCACATGGGATCCCAGGACGCCACGCATGCCGGTGGCTGCCACCCGGTCGACGAGTCGGCCGAGGCGCAATTGAGCACCGAGCTGCCGAGCGAGGATGCCTCGGTCGAAGGCGCCTGCGGCGCCGAAGGCCAGGACGGCGAGATGGACCCGAACGCCACCACGATGAACCCGCAGCTGCTGGAGATGCTGGCGTACATGATGATGCAGTTCATGGCTGCCTTCCAGCAGAATCCCTCGTCGGACGGAGGCGGTGGAGCAGGGAGTGGCGGCGGTCTCTCGGGCCTTGGCGGCGTGGGTGGTGGCGGCGGAGGCGGTGGCGGGGGGTGGGGCGGCGGCGAGGCCCTGGCCGCCGCACCGGTAGAAGGTGCGAATCCCGGCGCGCCGGCGATGCCGCAGCCCGAGCAAGGCACCGCGGTGGTGACCGAGGCGCCGGCCCAGCCGGCCACCGGCGGCGATGCCGGTCCGCTGAGCGGCGCGGCCCAGACCCAGGCGTTGCAGCCGGGCGAAAGCCTGCAGGTCGCGCAACAGTGGAAGGACAACCTGAAGAAGGACTTCGGCCTCAACGACGCGCAGGCCGCCGGCATCGTCGGCAACCTGTGGCACGAGAGCGGCGGCATGAATTCCGGCATCACGCAGGGCGGCGGCATCGGCGGGCCGAACGGCAACATGGCCGACGACAACGGCAACGGCTATGGCATCGCCCARTGGGGCGGGGTGCGCAAGCAGGGCCTGATCGACTTCGCCAAGGCCAACAACGTCGACCCGTCGAGCCAGGCGGCCAACTACGGCTACCTGAARCAGGAGCTGCAGGGCGAGTACAAGGGCGCGATCGACGCGGTGAAGGGCACGAACGACGTGGCCGGCGCCACCGCGGCCTTCTGCAACAGCTTCGAGAAGCCGAGCGATCCGCAGATGGCATCGCGGGTGGAGTACGCAATGAAGCTGGGCTGAGCGGGCATCAGTCCAGTTCGATGGCGCCTGCCTCTCCCCAGGTCAATGCATTTGCTCGAACGTCTTTCGAATGTCGTTCACGAGAACATCCGGTTGCTCCATGGCCGCGAAGTGCCCGCCGGCCGCGCCCTCATTGAAATACACCACCTGGCGGTATCGCCGCTCGAGCCAACGACGTGACTTGCGCACATGCTCCTTCGGCAGCATCGTGAAGCCCGTGGGAACCGTGATCGGGCCGGGCGGCTGCCCTCCCGCAGGGCCACCCGCCTTGGCCAGCTCCCAGTAGAGCCGGGCCGCGGAAGCCCCGGAATCGTTCAGCCAGTACATCATGACGTGGTCGAGTATCTCGTCCTTGGTGAACGTCTCCTCCGCATTGCCAGGCGTGCCTCCTGTGTCCTGGAACATCGCGTAAATCCACGCGGCCAGTCCCGCGGGCGAGTCCGCCAACGAGTAGCCGAGGGTCTGTGGTCGTGTCGATTGCACCTTGGCGTAGCCTGAGAGTTGATCCCAGAACTGGCCGGCGTCCTTCAGCATCTCCTTTTCGGCAGGCGTCGCTTCGGCGGCTTCGGCAGGCGTGGTCATGAACATTGCGAAGTTCAGGTGCATGCCCACCAGACCCTTGGGTCGCTTTCGGGCGATTGCGTCGCACACCCCGGCGCCCAAGTCGCCCCCCTGGAGCGCCCAGCGATCCTCATGGCCAAGACGCCGAACGAGCTCAATCCAGGCGTCGGCAATGCGCGGCAAGCCCCAGCCGGTGGCAGTGGGCTTGCCCGAAAATCCGAAGCCCGGCATCGACGGGGCAATGACATGGAAGGCCTGCGGCCGTGCTCCGTCGCGCGACGGCGGATGGGTCAGCGGCTCGATCACTTTCTTGAACTCCAGCACCGAGCCCGGCCAGCCATGGCACAGGACGAGAGGGAGCGCATCCGGATGCGGCGACCGCGCATGGAGGAAGTGCACCGTGAGGCCGTCGATCTCGGTGGTGTATTGTCCAACCCGATTCAGCAAATCTTCCGTCTGGCGCCAGTCGTAGGCGGTGCGCCAGTGCTCGCACAAGGCGCGCATGGTTCCGAGACGGACACCCTGCGTCGTGTCTTCGACGGTCTCCTTGTCGGGGAATCGGGTGCGCGCCAGTCGTTCGCGCAGATCGAGGAGTTGCGCTTCAGGTACTTTCAACTGGAAGGGGGAGATGAGGGCTGTGTTCATGGGTGGCTTCTTTTCCGGTTCATGCATCCTAAGAAGCCGAGTCGTGCCGTCATAGCCACAAGGTGTGGACGTGTTGTTCCAGATATGGAACGATTGGGGCATGCAACTCTCCGATCTGAGGATCTTTCTTCGCGTGCTCGACAGCGGCTCGCTTTCAGGGGCGGCGCGTGCCACCGGCCTACCCAAATCGTCGATCAGCCGCGCGCTGAATCGCCTGGAGACCGACGTGGGCGCGGCTCTGCTCGACCGCTCGGGACGGCGCGTGAAGGTCACTGACGCAGGTAGCGCGTTGCAGCCGCACGCAGTGTCTCTGCTGAGCGCTGCCGAAGAGGCTCAGGCGTCCATCGACAGCACCGCCGGGCTGTTGCGCGGCACGCTCAAGGTGAATGCCCCGTTTGCACTCGCCGCCATCTTGCTTTCGCCCATGCTCGCGGACTTCCTGAAGCGGTATCCAGACCTCGACCTGGTGCTGGAAGTCGATAACCGCAAGGTCGATCTCGCCGCCGAAGAGGTTGACGTCGCCTTGCGTATCGGCCCGCTGCCCAGCTCGGAGCTCGTCGCACGCCACCTCACGGAGATGGCGCTGTGGACGTGCGCCAGTCCTGCTTATCTGGTGGCGCACGGAACGCCCCACGAACCGTCGCAGCTGAGTGCCCATCGCCTGCTGTCACGCATCAACCAGCCCGCGCGCTGGCGCTATACCTCGGCAAAGGGCGAGCACATCGAAGTAAGCGTGCCTCCCCGCACCGTCATCCCCGATGTCGCCGCGCTGTTGCCGATCCTCGTCGGCGGCTGTGGCATCGGCCGACTGCCAGACTTCCTCGCGGCGCCAGCCATCCGGGACGGCTCACTGTCGCGATTGCTGCCAGACCACGCGTCGGAAGTCGTCGAATTGCACGCCGTCTACACGAACCGGAAGACGCTTTCGACGAAGGCGCAGGTCTTCATCGATGCCGTTGCTGGTCACCTGTCCGAACTGCAGCGAACGTGGAAACAGGCACCCTGCGCAAGCCAATGAGACATGTCGTTCGTTTCCTGCTGCTCGCGCTGAGCGCATCGGCCCACGCCGCCGACCTTCTCGTCGAGCCTGTCCAGGCAGGCCCCGCCGATCCAAGCCTGCAAAGCTACAACCTGCAGGAGCAGCGCGAGCTGCGCGTGTTCGCACGCTCTGCCGCCGGGTTCAAGCGTTCGCAGATCGTCTGGCAGCGCCGCGTCAACGGCGAGTGGTTGGCCCCGCAGGCGATGCCTTTCAGCGACCCGCGCTGGCGAGACTCCGACCCGCACCTGAGCGGCGATGGCAAGACGCTGACCTTCGTCTCCGACCGCCCCCGCGAGGGCGAGAAGGCGCTGGGACAGCTGGACATCCATGAGTCCCGCTGGACGAACGGCCAATGGAGTGCACCGCAGCGCCTGGCCGAGGCCGTGCAGAGCCCCGGCTACGAGCTCGGGCCGGAGCGCTACGGCGACCGCCTCTACTTCGGCTCCGACCGTCCCGGCGGGCCGGGCCAGCTGGCTGTCTACCAGAGCGAGCGCCTGGCCGATGGCACGCACAGCGCGCCGGTCGCGCTTCAGGCACCGATCAATGTGGGACTGTCCAACAGCGACTTCACGCTCTCGCCGGATGGCCGCTACGCGCTGTGGTGGAGCGACCGCAGCGAGACCCAGGCCAAACAGGACGGCGACCTGTTCCTGGCGGAGCGGGTCGGCGCCGGGTTCGGCCCGGCGATACGCCTGCCAGCACCGGTCAACAGCCCGAGCTTCGAGTTCACGCCTTCGGTCAGCAGCGATGGTCAGTGGCTGATATTCGCCTCCACCCGCCCGGGCCAGCATGCCGCGGGTCTGTCGCAGCTCTATCGCGTCAGCTGGCCGGCGCTGCTGGCCGAGCTGGGCTCGCGGGCCGAGGCCCAAAGCCAGGCCCAGCTGGAGCAGCGCCTCGGCGATCTGTGGCGCAGCTTCAACAGCAAGGCCGGCGGCGCGCCCGACGCCGAGCTGCTGCGCCCGCTGCTGCATCCGCAAGCGCGGATCTGGGGCCAGCGCCTGCGCGATGCCAGCCTCGACGTGGCCAGTTGGTCGGGCACCGAGTTCCTGGCCACGCTGAAAGAGCCGACGCCCAAGGCGGTGTTCGAATGCGAGGTCCATCGCGAGCTGCGTCGCCATGGCGCCCACGCTCAGGTGTACAGCGTGGTCGAGACCCGTTACGACAGCGCCGAAGGGCCCGCCGCTTTCACCGGCGTCAACAGCAGCCAGTGGCAGCTGGGCTCGCAGGGCTGGCAGCTGCTGTCCCTGCACTACGCGCTGGAGCTGCCGGGGCAGGCGCCCGCACCGCGCACGCGGCGCAGCGGCGACTGCCTGGGCTGAACTCAGCGCTGCGCCAGAGGCGCAGTCGAGAAAGCATAGGTTGCCGGCGCTACCTCGTTTTCGACAGCACCAGCACCCCGCCCGCCACCATCGCGATGCCGGCCCATTCGCGCAGGCTCGGCCGTTCGCCAAGGAAGGCAAAGGCGAACACCGCGACCAGCACCAGGCTCAGCTTGTCGACCGGCGCCACCTGCGACGCATCGCCGATCTGCAGCGCCCGGAAGTAGCAGACCCACGACGCTCCCGTGGCGAGGCCCGAGAGCACCAGGAACAGCCAGGTCCTGCCCGGCAGGTCGAGCGGGTTCGACCACTTGCCGGTCCCGACGACGAAGGCCGCCAGCACGACCAGGATCACGCTGGTGCGCACCAGCGTCGCGAGGTCGGAGTCGACGCCCCGGATGCCGATCTTCGCGAAGATCGCCGTCAGCGCGGCGAACGCGGCCGACAGCAGGGCCCATTGAAACCAGCTGGTGGGCATGCCCATGTCAGGCTCCTTGCAGTTGAGAGAACACCACCCGCACCTCCAGCCCGCCATGCGCCTGCGGCGTGTGCAGGCTGACGCTCGCGTGATGGCGCTCGGCGATCGCGCGCACGATCGCCAGGCCCAGGCCGCTGCCGCCGCTCTCCGGGGCCAGCGACTGCGCGTCCTCGCCGCGGTAGAAGCGGTCGAACACGCGCTCGCGTTCAGCCACCGGGATGCCGGGGCCGTTGTCGACCACGCGCAGGCGCGGCCGCCCGTCCTGCAGGTCCGCCTCGACGTCGACCACGCCGCCGGCCGGCGTGTAGCGCAGCGCGTTCTCGACCAGGTTGTCCAGCAGCACGCGCAGCTGATGGGCATCGGCCTGTACCTCGATGCCGGCACCGACGCGCGCGCCGAGGTCGATGCGGCGGTGCTCGGCCTTCAGCGCGAAATCCGACACCACCGAGCGCACCAGGTCGTCCAGGCTGACCCGTTCGACGCGCATCGTCTCGCCATCAGGCTCCGAGCGCGCCACCGCCAGCAGCTGCTGCACCATCCGCTCCGAGCGGATCACGCCCTGCTCGAGTTCATCGAGCGCGTCCTCGCGCGCGGCCGGGCTGTCCGAGCGTCGCAGCAGGTGCACCTGCAAGCGCAGCGCCGTCACCGGCGTGCGCAACTCGTGGGCCGCATCGGCCAGGAAGCGCCGCTGCGCCGCGAACGCTTCCGACAGCCGCCCGAGCAGGTCGTTGATCGACAGCACCAGCGGCTTGATCTCGCGCGGCACGCCGTCGGTGGCGATCGGCAGCATCGAGCGCGCGCTGCGCGCCGCCACGTCGCGCGCCGTATCGCTGAGCGGCTGCAGCCCGCGCCGCAGGCCGAACAGCAACAGCCCGCCGACCACGACGACCAGCACCAGCATCGGCGGGAGCACCTTGGCCCCCGACTCGGCCGCCATCTGATGCCGCTGCGAGACGCGCTGCGCTGCCTGCGCGACACCGTCGGCGCCCACGCTCGAGTAGACGATCCAGGCCTCGCCATCGACATCGAGCCGCGCGAGGCCCTCGGTGCGCGAGAACGGCAGCTTCACGCGCGGGTCCGAGGCGTAGACGCGCTCGCCGGCGGCGGTCCAGGTCAGCGTGACGATCTCGACGTCCTCGGGCGTGTCGTCGCGCTCGGGCAGCTGCAGCGCGTCGTGGCGGCGCGCGTCGTAGGCGGCGCGGTGGTAGCGCGCCACCGACTGCGCGACGTTCTTCAGGTCGGCGTCGAACACCTCGTTCATCTCGTCCAGCGTGACCACGTAGGTGACGACGGCGACCAGCAGGCCGCCGAGCGCGAGCGCGCCCATCAGCCAGGCCAGCAGGGTGCGTTCGATCGAGCGCATCAGCCTTCCGTCAAGAGGTGGGAGTTGTCCATGGAGGGCCGCCATGCTGCGCTTGCCGGCCTTAGTGGTGACTTAAGCGGCACGGATGCGTGCGGCGTCAGAAGCTGCGGACTTCAGAAGCTGCGCTTGGCCTCGACGATGAACTGCACCTTCTTGATCGACTTGTCGCCGTCCATCGCGAAGGCCGCGTCCACGTGCACCACGGTGCCCAGGCCCGAGCGGCTGTTGCCCAGGCGCAGCCCGAAGCCCGCGTCGCGCAGCAGCCCCTGGGCCGAATCGCCCGGCCGCACACCGTCCCAGGTGCGGCCCATGTCGTAGAACACCGCGCCGCCGACGTGGAACAGCCGGAACGGGAACCAGTCGGAGTAGGCCCGCTGCTCGATGGTCGCCAGCCAGCGGCCGCTGCCGCTCTGGTAGCGCAGCGGGTAGCCGCGCAGCCCGGTGTCGCCGCCGAGCGTGATCTGCTGGTCGGGGTCGAGCCGCACGCCGCGGTCGATGCCGATKCCGGCGAACAGCGAGCGCTGCGCCGACTGCCGCAGGTACCAGCGGCCCGACAGCTTGAACAGGCTGCCGCTCAGGCCCTCGCGCTCGACGCGGCCTTCGGCCGTGCCGGCCAGCAGCCAGGTCTGCGACGGGCTCGGCATCCAGCCCTTCGAGAAGCCCGTGTCGAACACACCGGCCGTGCGGTCGGAGCCGAGCCGGCTGGAGGCCGCGCCGAGCCGGCCGCGCACGTTCCAGCCCAATGCGATGTCCTCGGTCTTGCCGATCTGGTCCTGGTTGTGCGTGGCGATGAACTGGTCCTCGATCCAGCCGAAGCCGATCCACGGGTACAGCAGGCGCCGCCCGTCCGGCGCGACGCTCGCGCTGCCCAGCGCCGGCAGCGCGGCGTAGCGCTGCTCGTCGAAGCTCAGGCCGGCGGTCCAGCGCAGTGCGGCACCGTCGTGCAGTCCGTCGGACCAGCCGGTGTAGGCCGTCGCGTGACGGGCGGACACGTCGTACTGGTTGACGACCTGGCCTTGCGAATACACCGAGTCGATGCGGCGCTCGTTGCTGAGCGACAGTCCGCCGGCGCTGCGTGTGTCCAGCGCATAGAACGGTTTCTCCAGCGCCAGCTTCTGCGCTCGCCCGTCGCTGTTGTCGTCGTATTYGCCCGTCAGCGTCCAGCGGCTGCCGAGCAACTGGTTGTCCTGGTAGGTCAGCGCTTTCGACCTGCGGTCGACGCCGGAGTGGATGTCCAGCCCGAGCTGCTTGCCGCGGCCCAGCAGGTTGGTCTCCTGGATGCCGACACTGCTGCTGTTGCGCCCGCCCTTGCGGCCGAACGACACGCCGGGCTTCAGCGTCCACACGTCCTGCGTGGCCACCACGATGTCGACCACGCCGTCATGCACCGCTTCGACGCGGATCGCCGCGTCGCGCAGGTAGCCGTTGGCGCGCAGCGTGCGTTCCGATTCGCGCAGCAGCCGTGGGCTGTAGCGCTCGCCGGGCTTGAACAGCAGCTGCTGCTCGATGGTCTCGCGCCGCGTCTGGATGTGCAGCCAGTTCGCGAGGCGGAACACGGCGTTGTCTTCTTCGTCGAGCCGGGTGTCGAAGATGTCGAGGTTGTCGATGCGGATCTCGCCGATGACCGCGCCGGATTGCTCCAGGCTTTCGTCGGAAGGCAGCTCGGCGGTGGCGGGCGCCACGGGCTCGTCATCGGCGCGTGAGGTCGACGGGCACAGTGCGCCGCAGGCGATCAGCCCGGCGAGAAGGCTGGCGGGAAGGGTCGAAAGGCGGTGTGTCTGGCTCGGCATGCATGCACTGTGCAAAGCCGAGGGTTAGTCGATCCTTAAGACGCAGCGGCCAGTCCCCCGGGTCGTGGGGGATCGCACGGAATGCGGCCCGCGCCAAGTCGCAACCAAGTGGCGCGGGGCTGATGTGGCCGCGATCACGAACTTGTCGATTCGCGCGGAGGTCGAACGTCGTACGGGTGGAGCCTGCGAAGCAGGACGCTTCCGCCCTTTCCACATCACCAGGAGCCCCCCGTGACCAAGATGATCTTCGTGAGCCTTCCCGTGACCGACCTCGCCGCCTCGATCGCTTTCTACAAGGCGCTGGGATTCGAGCAGAACCCGCAATTCAGCGACGACACCGCGGCCTGCATGGTCTGGAGCGAGACGATCCACGCGATGCTGCTCACCCACGCCAAGTGGCGCACCTTCACCGAGCGGCCGATGTCGCCCGCCGGCACCAGCAAGGTCATGCTGGGCCTCACCGTGGACAGCCGCGAGGCCGTCGATCGGATGAACAAGGCCGCTGCCGAGCACGGTGGCCAGGCCGATGCGAACCCCGTGCAAGACCTCGGCTTCATGTACGGCCGGGACTTGGCCGATCCCGATGAGCACATGTGGGGAGCGATCTGGATGGACCCGGCGGCGATGGCTTCGGACCATCAGGCTGCCTAGCTTCGATGGATCATTCGATGGATCAGGCGTCACCGTCTCGGCGTCTCGCGGGTCGCGCTGCGGCACGAGGGCGCTTGCGCCCGCTGAGCATCGCCGCGGGCAGGTTCTCGCGCCAGCGCCAGCTCATCACGGCCACGCCGGCCAGGTGCATCGCGACGGAGACCATCAGGATGTTCGCGAGCCAGACGTGCAGGTCCTGCACCCGTTCATCGCCCCAGAAGGCATCGAGCCGGCTCATCCAGCCGGTCAGCCCGAGCAGCAGCACCAGCAGCCACAGCAGCCAGACCATCCACAGGCCCAGCGGGTTGTGTTCCAGCGTGCGCGGCGCGCCGCCGCGCAGGTAGCCGAGGGTGTCGCGCAGCGAGGGCTTCAGTGCGCGCCAGCCGCCGGGGCCGTGGTGCCGTGCCGCCCACAGGCAGCGCAGCGCGACCACGCCGACCGCCACGTAGCCGGCGAGCCGGTGCCACCGGTCGCCGTCGTCGCGCACCAGGTTCAGCACCACCAGCGCCGCGAGGCCCCAGTGGCACAGGCGGACGACCAGGTCCCAGACGCGGGCCCGGTCATCGGCTGCGGGCGACGGCGCCTCGGGTCCCGAGGCCGGCATCGGCCTACTTCTCGATCTCGGACTTCACCGGTTCCAGCGTCTTGGCATCGAAGTAGATCTCGACCTTCTTGCCTTCCTTGTTCTTGCCGTAGATCTCGTAGCAGTTGCCGTCGACCTTGAACTTCTTGATCGCGTAGCCCTGGCCTTCGAGCTTGGCCTTGGCATCGGCCTCCTTCATCCATTCGGCCTTCGGGTAGGCCTTGCAGTCGGCCTTGGCGAAGGCGCTGAGCGGCGCGGCCGCGGCGATGCCGATCAGGGCGGCGAGGGCGAGTGGCTTCATGGTGGGCCTTTCGACGAAATCAGGATGGGCTCGAAGTATGCACGTGCAGCAGCACGAAGCCGCCGACCAGGGTGCGCTCGGTGACGCTGCGGAAGTGCGCGAGGCCGGCGGTGTCGTCGCGGCGCAGCGCGATGAAGCCGCCGCGCGGGCCGAGGTGGTCCAGCGCCTCGGCGGGGGTGTCGGCGAACCCGGCCCGGCCGGCGCTGTAGAACGAGGCCGAGTGCAGCCGCTCGGTCACGAACACCAGCGATTCGCCGCCGCGGTGGCGCCGGGCTTCCCAGGCGCCGACCACCTCCTTGGTGGAGTTGTCCGCGAACGTGCCGCCGTGCCCGGCGAGCATGGCGAATGCCAGTGCGCCGGCCATCGACAGCGCGAGGCCGGAGGCGATCCATGCATTCACGCGCCGCGCGCCGACGCGCCGTTGCAACCAGTGGCTGGCCAGCAGCGCCATCGCCGGCAGGGCAGGCAGCGCATACGGCAGGATGATGTTGCGCGCCGCGGTGAAGAACACCAGCGGCGCGAGCGACCAGCACACGAGGTACAGGCGCCACGAGCGCTGGTCGGTGGGTCCGGCTCGGCCCTTGAGCCCGTCGGGCGCTGCCTGGCGGTGCCTGAGGGCGGCGGCCAGCAGCACCAGCGGCCAGGGCAGTGTGGACGCCAGCGCGAAGAGCCAGATCGTGCCGGGCGGAAAGGCATGCGCGAAGCCGTAGCGGTCGCCCGACCAGCCGGGCGTGACGAAGCGGTGCCAGTGTTCGCCGACGATGAAGTAGTCGATGAAGCCCGGCGTCTTCACCTCCGCGGCCACGTACCACCAGCCTGCGGCCACGGTGGTGAAGGCCAGGCCCACGGCCCAGGGCAGTTCGCGCCACAAACGGCCGAGCTGCCGCGTGGCCAGCGCCCAGGCCGCCGCCGGCAGCGCCACGAGCACCAGCACCAGTGGCCCCTTGGCCAGCAGGCCGATCGACAACCCGGCGAACAGCAGCGCGCTGCCCAGGCGACGCCTCGGTCCGTGCAGTGCAAGCCACAGGCCCGCCATCGCCAGCGTGGTGCCGACGGTGAGGGCCTCGTCCGTCATCACCGCGCCGCCCACTCGTTGACGCCGAAGCACTTCATGCTGAGGGCCGTCAGCCAGAACGACAGCGGCGGCTTGGCCCAGAACGGCACGCCGTAGTCGTGCCATGGCGTGATCCAGTCGCCGAGCTCGAGCATCTTGCGCCCGACCTCGGCATAGCGCGCCTCGGTCGTGTCCATCAACGGCAGCCACGCCATGCCGCACAGGCGCAGCAGCACCATCGCAGCGATCAGCAGCACCAGGGCCGCGGTCGCCCGCGCGATGGTGCTGCGACCGAGTTCCGACGCAGGCGCTAGCGAGTGGCCTGTCGAGGCACTCGGCAACTCGGGGTTCAGCGACGCGTTCATCGAACCGATTGGGTTCGATGCGCCTTAGCCAGGTCTTAGCGGCTGCTTAGGTGAGCCTTAGGCAGCGCTGCCGACGCACACGAAGGAACGCCGTGAGCGGCTACGATGGCGAGTGAGGCTCAACCGCTGAGCAGCTTCGTCAGCCGCAGGGTCCTCGATGCAGCGGTCGGGCCTTGCGCGTCCGACGGGCCCGGCGTCTTCTCCGGCACGGTCACCAGCAACGACCCATCGTCAGCCGTTTCGGCTGTCATCTTGAAGCGGGCCAGCTCCTGGCCGGCCGCGTCG
The DNA here is from genome assembly GCF_054049715.1 of Rhizobacter sp. P5_C2. Taxonomy (NCBI): domain Bacteria; kingdom Pseudomonadati; phylum Pseudomonadota; class Betaproteobacteria; order Burkholderiales; family Sphaerotilaceae; genus Rhizobacter; species Rhizobacter sp. P5_C2. Next base: position 39,005 of record NZ_JBFULV010000054.1, read on the forward strand.
CGGACCACGAAATCCAGGCCCATCGGCCAGACATTGGTGTCGAGCTCGTACCGCAGCGAGCGTCCGGACACGTCGTCACCGCCGCCGATCGTCTGCCCCTTGAACTCCAGGAATGCATGGCCATCCTCGAGCAGGCGAACGGAGAGCAGCTTGCCTGCCTCGTCGAGCCCGGCCCAGGTGCCCATCAGCTTGCGCCTGTATGAAGCATCGTCGCGCCTCATCACGTCGTCGCTGCAGTCCACGGCGACCGAGCTGCCGAAGTCCACGCGCGCGGTCGCACCTGAAACGGCCACCGTGGCGTGGATGGGTTTGCGCTGCAAGCGAGTCTCGCGCCGGCCTGCGGGGCCTGCGTCCAACGAAAGCAGCCCGTCCTTGTCCCAGCCCAGGGAGAGTTTCACCGCGTCGCCCATGCGCAGCGTCTGGAGGAGCTCGGTTGCACTGTTGCTGCGACCGAACAAGAAGGTCTGGGCGAGGTCGAGACGGTCCGGATCGCGATCGCCCAGCAACGAGGCCCGGTAGATGGGCTCATCGTTCGCATCGCGCAGCGTGATCGCGATCATCGCGGTCCACTGGCCCTCCGGAGTGGCCTTGAGCATCTGCATCGATCCGAGCAGGAAGGTCTTGTCGTCCTCCGTCTTGATGTCGCAGAGCTTGAAGTGGCCGCCTCTTGCGGACATTTCAACCGGTTCGGCGTGCACGGCAGCTGCCAGCGCCAGGCAGGCGGCGCTGATGAATCTGGGGAATGTCATGCAGCGATTATTGCCGCCGAACAAGTGCTCCCGAGTTGCGAGACTATCCTTCACCTCTTCACGAAAGCTGAAGGCATGACCACACCCGCAGCAGACAGCGACACCTTCAAGGCAGCCGTGCAGGCCCACTGGGACGCCGCGGCCGGCAGCTGGGACGCGCATTCGCCCGACATCCGCGCCTGGTTGCGCGGCGCGACCGACGCGATGATCGCCAGGGCTGGTGTCGTGCCCGGCTCGCGAGTGCTCGATGTCGCGGCCGGCGCAGGCGATCAGACGCTCGACCTCGCCGAGCAGGTCGGCCGATCCGGCGCTGTCGTGGCGACCGATCTGGCGCCGGCGTTCGTCGCGATCGTCCAGGACCGCGCCGCGCGGGCCGGGTTCCCGCAGGTCCAATGCCGGGTGGCCGACGGCGAGGATCTGCGCGTCGACGAGGCCTCGTTCGATGCCGCGGTCTGCCGGCTCGGTCTGATGCTGTTCCCGAATCCTCTGCAGGGCCTGCGCGAAATGCATCGCGCGCTGCGGCCGGGCGGCGGTGTCTGCACCGTGGTGTTCTCGGTGCCGCAGAAGAACCCCTGCATCTCGATCCTCACGGCCACGGCGCTCAGGCACGCAGGGCTGCCGGCGCGCGACCCCTTTGCACCCGGCAGCTTGTTCAGCCTCGGGCGCCCCGGCCACATCGACGACCTCTTCCGCACGGCAGGCTTCCGCGATGTCGCGACGACGGCCGTGGAGGCCGTTTTCCGCATGCCGTCCGTCGAGCACTACATCGCCTTCGTGCGCAGCTCGGCGAGCCCGATTCTCCAGATCCTCGCAGGCCTCGGCGAGGCGGCCGCCAAGGCCGCGTGGGACGACATCCGGGCGCAACTGCAGGCCTTCACCACGCCGACCGGCTGGGGCGGCCCGAACGAACTGCTGATCACGGCGGCGCGGCGCCCTTGAGGCCCCGGCGCGCTCGGCGCTCATGCGGCGGGTTGCAGCCTCGACACCACGGCACGAAGTCCCGGATCCGCTCTGTACGCGCAGAGCGACCATCCGTGCGCCACCGCGATCTCCTGGCAGATGGCCATGCCGAGACCGGCACCCTGATCACGGCGATGATGGCCACGCCAGAAGCGGGTGAAGATCTTCGGCAGTTGATCCTGCGGGACACCCGGTCCCCAATCGCGTACCGACAGCGTCGTGTCGTCGACTTCCACGCTCACGAGCGTTCCCGCAGGGGTGTGCTGGATGGCGTTCTCCAGCAGGTTCTTCAACAGCGTGAACAGCGCCCCGCGGTCGGCGGTCCAGCAGACGCCGCTCGACTGTTTCGGGAGTTCCAGGCGCACGCCGCCGGCGTCCGCCATGCGCTGCAGGTAGCTGGCCACTTCTTGCACCACCACGTGCATGTCGACCACGACGGGGCGATAGTTCTGCGGTTCGCTCGCTTCAGCCAGGTGAAGCAGCTGCTGAACCTGCCTGCTCATGTGCTCGACGTCGCCAAGCAGCATGCTGCGTTCGGCCGAAGGTGCACCGAGTTCGACCTGTGCACGCACCAGGGCCAGCGGTGTCTTGAGTTCATGGGCCGCGGTCGCCAGGAACTCCTGCTGTATGCGGTACCCCTGCTCCAGGCGCTCGAGAACCCGATTGAAGCTGTCCACCAGGGGGGCGATCTCGCTGGGCACCGCACCGGTCCCCCCCAGCCGCGCGTGAATCGAGCGTGGGGAGATCTCGGCGGCGGAATCCGAAATGCGCCGCACCGGCTTCAGAGCGTAGCGCAGCGTGATGTAGACGCAGGGGCCGAAGACGAAGAGCAGCACGAGGCTGAACAAGGTGATGCCGGCGCCCGTGAATGGCAGGGCGAATGCCTGGTAGATGAGGTGCAGGAATCGCCTGCTGACCGCGAACTGCACGTACCAGACCTTTCCGTTGCGCTCCACCGACTCGGTGGCACCACGCATGGCAACCCCCTCGCGCTCGAATTCGAAGCGGCCCCGCTCCAGCCGTCGGACGGCCCCGGCCTCGGGCCAGAACGCCTGGCCGGCCGCGGAGAACAGCACGACATGGCCCGATGCATCCAGCACGCGGTAGGCAGCCTCGTGTTTCAGGCTTTCGAAGATCCATTCGAGCTTGAAGTCGTCGTCGAGGTCGAAGCCGCCATGCCGGTCGAACCGCCCGTCGCCGATGCCGACCGGGATGCCCTCGCTGTCGAACCTCAGTTCCTCGGCCAGGTCCCTGGTGGTGTCGGCCACATCGAATCCGGACAGCGCGTCGCCTTGCGATCGCACGATCGCGCCGGCGGTCACCACGATCAGCAGCACGCTCAGCACCGCACCGATGACATAGGCGAGCAGGATCTTGACGCTGAGGCTACTCAGCCAGGTCATTTTCACGAAGTGCATAGCCAAGGCTTCTCACGTTGACGATCTTCTGGCGCGAACCGATGGCGCGCAGCTTGCGGCGGATCCGGTGCAGGGCCACGTCCAGCGCATTGGGCGTGACGGGCTCGCTCAAGCCCCACGCCACGGCTTCCAGCGCCGACCGCCGCACCGTGTCTCCGGCCCTGCGTGCCAGCAGCAGCATGATCTGCATTTCCGACGTGGCCAGCGACACGCACTCTTCACCGCAGTGGAGCATGCCGTCGGCGGGTCGCAGTTGCAGGTCGCCGTGTCCCGGCTCGGCCGGCAGGCACTCGACCGGACGGCGCAGCAGCGCGCGAACGCGAGCGACCAGTTCGTCCATGGCGAAGGGCTTGGGAAGATAGTCGTCGGCACCTGCATCCAGGCCCTCGACGCGATCGCTCAGCGAATCGCGCGCCGTCAGCACCAGGCAGGGGATGCCCAGCTCGGAGTCGCGCAGTCGCTTCAGCAAGGCCAGGCCATCGCCGTCGGGCAGGCCCCGGTCGAGGACCAGGGCGCCGTAGGTCATCTGCCGCAGCGCAGACCAGGCGGCATCGATGCGCTGCACGGTGTCGACGGCGATGCCGGCCGCGCCCAGGCCGTTGCTCACCAGTTGCGCAAGCCGCTCGTGGTCCTCGACCAGCAGGATCCTGCTCATCAGAAGCTGTACAGGTAGCCCACGATCACGCGGTTGGTGCTGGAGCGGTCCACGATCGGACTGCTCTTGATGCTCTTCGCGAGGCTGGTCACCGAGACATCCAGCATCACCGAGTGGTTGCCGTCGATCAGGTACATGGTGCGCACGCCGATCTCCATGTTCACGCCCGCCGTGCCGGCATGGGCCGCACGCCCGGCCGTCGCTTCGTCGGGCCGGACACCGTAGTAGTAGCCGATGTATTTCCTATCGAGCCAATGGGCGGTGATGTGCGGTGCAACCATCACCTGCCTGCCCAGCCGCCAGTTCTTTTCAAGGCCCAGGCTGAAGCGTTGGCCGTTGCTGTATCCGGCGGTGTCGGCGAGCCACTGCGCGCTGACATCGGCCAGGTCATTCTCCCATTCGACCTTGGCGCCGGCCCAGAACCCGGCTTTGCGCTCGGCCATGCCGGCCAGGATCGGTGCGTCGTCGGCCTCGTAGCCGCCGAGTTCCATCTTGCCGACGATGCCGAACTTGATGCGGCTCGACTCTGCGAGTTCGAGACTCGGAAGCTTCACCTCCAGGCCCAGGCCGCCCACTTTCACGTACTCGTTCTCGAAACGGATCATCGGCAGCGCCTTGGTCTCGCGGTCGATGCCCTTGTACGGCTTCTGCGAGTTGACTGCGGCGATGCCCAGGCCCCACTTGCTGCCCTGCGGACCTCCGGTGCCGGGCCCGGGGCCGTCCGGTCCACCAGCGCCCGCCTGCTGGGCCGTGGCGTTCGAAACGATGCCGCACAGAACGATGGCCAGTGCACCGAGGCCCGCCGTGCGCGCCATCGGAGTTGAAGAGCCGCAGCCCGGCCGGTGAGGAAATGACATGGTCGCCTTGGAAGGTCGTTGAGTGGCCCGGATCATTTCCGGCGGACTCTTACGGCGCACTTTCCAAACGCCCCGCTGCGGCAGCGGTCAGCAAGGAAGCAGGAAAGGAGTTGGAAAGACAAGTGGCGCAACGATGGCGGTGGCCGTGCGTGGCCAGGCAACCGCAAGCGATCCAGGAATGGAAACGGCTTGTCACGACAGATGACCCTCTCGATGAGCAGCCAGCAATCCGCGATCATCGGCGGCCGCTCGCGCCTGGCCGTGTGCTTCGCCGCCGCGGTGTTGACGGCCGGCTGTGCGACGCCACCACAGGACGCGCCGGCGGATGACACGTCGCCAGCGCTGCCCATGCAGTGGCATGCGCCGTTGCCGCCGAGCGGCGCACAGGGTGGTGACCTGGCCGACCTGAGCCGCTGGTGGGCCCAGTTCGATGATCCCCTGCTGCTGCGCCTGATCGAGGCCGCCCAGCAGGTGAGCGCCACGCTGGCGCAGGCCGGCGCGCGCATCGCCGACGCCCGCGCGGCCCGCACCGCGGGCGATGCCGCACTGCTGCCCAGGGTGGACCTCGTCGCAAGCGCCGATCGGGGCATCCAGAGTCCGGGCGAACCCATCGGCACCACCGCATCGTCGGGACTGCAGGCCGGCTGGGAGCTGGACTTCTTCGGCGCCCATCGTGCCGGCGCCACGGCCGCCCAGGCGCGCCTGGCGTCCAGCCGCGCCGCCTGGCACGACGCACGCGTCTCGCTCGCCGCCGAGGTGGCCCATGCCTACGTGGATCTGCGCGCCTGCGAGGCTCGGTCTGCACAAACCGAAGTCGACGTGCGCTCGCGCACCGAGACGTCGCGCCTGGCCGCGCTGGCCGCGAGCGCCGGCTTGCAGGCACCCGCCGCAGCCGACCTGGCACGCGCCAGCGCTGCACAGGGCAACGCCGTACTCACGCAGCAGCGGGCCGAGTGCGCGCTGGCCGTCAAGGCCCTGGTCGCGCTGACGGCCATCGACGAACCGGCACTGCGCCGTGACCTCGCCGCGTCCACGGCACGGCTTCCGCGGCCCGCCGCGCTGCACGTCCTTTCGGTGCCGGCCGCGGCGCTGGCCCAGCGGCCCGACATCGCCGCGGCCGCGCGGGAGCTCGTCGCCGCCAGTGCCGATGCCGATCGGGCGAAGGCCCTGCGCTGGCCACGCATCTCGCTGGCCGGCAGCATCGGCTCAACCCGCAGCCGCAGCGGCGGCGTCAGCACCGATGGCACCGTGTGGAGCATCGGCCCGGTTGCCGTGACGCTGCCGCTCTTCGACGCCGGCGTGCGCCGCACCAATGCCGACGCTGCCCGGGTGCGCTACGAATCGGCGCGCGTGGTGTACGCCGCGAGCCTGCGCGCCGCCGTGCGGGAGGTGGAGACCGCACTGGTCACGTTGCACAGCGCGGCCGCGCGCGGCGAGGACGTGCGCACGGCCGTTGCCGGTTTCGATCGTTCGTACCAGGCCACCGAGGCCCGCTACCGAGGCGGGCTCGCCAGCCTGTTCGAGCTCGAGGACGCCCGCCGCAGCGCGATCGCCGCGCGCAGCGCACTCGTGGAGCAGCAACGCGAGTCCGTGCTGGCCTGGGTCGACACCTACCGCGCCATCGGCGGAGGCTGGACCGCATCGCAGACGACTGCCGACGAGCCGCAATGAAGACGCCGCGCTCACCGAATCCTTTTGACATCCACCACGACATGACCAACCGGCCTCGCACGCCCTGGCGCTTTGCGCCGACTCTCCTCGCGGTCGCTGTTGCGGTCGCCGGCACCGCGGTGCAGGTGGCCGGCGCGTGGGCGACGACCCCCGAGCCGGCGGCCAAGCCCGTGCTGGCGGTGACGGTCGTCCAGGCCCAGCTGGCGACGCTGCCCGTCCGCATCCCTGCCAACGGGAGCATCGCGGCCTGGCAGGAAGCCAGTGTCGGGACGCAGGCCGACGGCTTGCGCCTGACCGAGGTCATGGTCAATGTCGGCGACCGGGTGCGGCGCGGGCAGGTGCTTGCGCGGTTCGAACCCAGCGCGGTCGCCACCGAGCTCGCGCACAGCCGGGCCACGCTGGCCGAATCCGAAGCGGCCCTGGCAGAGGCCGCCGCCAATGCACAGCGCACGCGCGACCTGCAGGCCAGCGGGGCGCTGTCCGCGCAGCAGATCAACCAGTACCTGACGGCCGAACGCATCGCCCAGGCCCGCCGTGACGCCGCCACGGCCCTTGCCCGGACGCAGGAGCTGCGCCTCGCGCAGACCGAGGTGCTGGCGCCCGACGAGGGCGTGATCTCCGCGCGCAACGCCACGGTCGGCGCGGTGCTGCCCACGGGGCAGGAGCTGTTCCGGCTCATCCGGCGCGGCCGGCTCGAGTGGCGTGCCGAGGTGGCTGCGCCCCGGCTCGCGCAGCTCGATCCGGGCCAGGCCGCGACCGTCACGCCGGTGGGCGGCGAAGCCATTCGCGGCACCGTGCGCAGGGTGGCGCCGGTCGTCGACACGCAGACGCGCAACGGTCTTGTCTACGTGGACCTGCCCTCGGGCAGCACGGCGCGCGCCGGCATGTTTGCACGCGGCGAGATCGAGGTCGGCCCGGGCCGGCAGGAACTGACGCTGCCGCAATCGGCGGTGCTGCAAAGGGATGGCTTCGACCATGTGCTGCGCGTCGGGCCGGATTCCAGGGTGCTGCACACCCGGGTGAAGCTCGGCCGGCGCGCGGGTGATCGGGTGGAAATCCTCGGCGGCATCGATGCTGGGAGTCGGGTCGTCGCCGCGGGAGGGGTCTTCCTGGGAGACGGGGACCTGGTCAAGGTGGTCGAGAGCCCGGCCGTTCCCCGGCGGGCGGCGGAGGGCAGGCCATGAGCCTCAATGTTTCATCCTGGTCGATCCGCAACCCGACCCCCGGCATCCTGCTGTTCGTGCTCCTGACGTTCGCCGGCCTGATGGGCTTCGCGGCGATGCGTGTCCAGAACTTCCCGGACATCGACTTGTCCACGGTGACGGTCACCGCCTCGTTGCCGGGCGCATCGCCATCGCAACTCGAGACCGATGTCGCGCGCCGGATCGAGGACTCGCTGGCCACCGTGCAAGGCGTCAAGCACATCAACACCACGCTGACCGACGGCACGGTGATCATCGCGGTCGACTTCCAGCTCGAGACGCCGTCGCAGGAGGCGGTGGACGATGTCCGCGACGCGGTGGCGCGCGTTCGGGGCGACCTGCCGGCCGACCTGCGCGACCCGGTGATCCAGAAGACCACGACCGCCGGCTCGCCCATCCTCACCTACACGGTGGCCTCGGCGCGCATGGATGAAGAGGCGCTGTCGTGGTTCGTGGACCACCAGGTCGGCAAGACGCTGCTGGCCGTGCCGGGCGTCGGGGCGGTCCGCCGCGTCGGCGGCGTCACGCGCGAAGTCCGGGTGGAACTCGACCCGGCACGGCTGCTGGCACTGAACGCCTCGGCGGTGGACATCTCGCGGCAGCTGCGGCAGGTCCAGCAGGACGCTGCGGCCGGCCGCGCCGACCTGGGCGGCTCGCAGCAGCAGGTGCGCACCGTGGCCACGGTGCAGTCGGCCGAGGAACTGGCCGCCGTCGAACTCGTGTTGATC